>NZ_JBFVFE010000008.1:0-116733 GCF_052728615.1 Mariniflexile sp.
CTCCTCTACCGCTTTTGCAATAGCATCCTGTTTTTCCTTTTCAACACGTTCTGCTTCCTGCCTTTTGGCTAGTGCTTCTTGGGCTTCTAACTTTATTCTTTCCTCCTCTTTGGCTTTGGCAATGGCATCCTGCTGTGCTTTTTCCAATCGCTCTGCTTCTTGCTTTTTGGCAAGTGCTTGGGCTTCTAACCTTAACCGTTCCTCCTCTACCGCTTTTGCAATAGCATCCTGTTTTTCCTTTTCAACACGTTCTGCTTCCTGCCTTTTGGCTAGTGCTTGTTGGGTTTCTAATTTTATTCTTTCCTCCTCTTTGGCTTTGGCAATGGAATCCTTTCGTTTTTGCTCATTAACTTCCTCGTTTCCATTATCTACAATTTTCTGAATTCTTTTCTGTCTTGCTTCATTTTGTTCAATTAACTTTACTCTTTCCTTTTCTTGAAAATCATAGAACAGATCGGACATTTCGTCGGTAAAAACCAAATATTCAGAATCAACATACCCCACCCAACCGTTATATTTTATTTTAAAAACATCTTTTCCTAAATAATCAATGACCGTACATGCTTCCCCGCTTTTAAATTCGGTTATTTTTCGAGCATAAGTATGGGTGCTTTTATCATACGTTTTATAGAAAATGCCATCTAAGGAAAACTCTGTAGATATATTTACTTCTTGCGCAAATGAGCTTGAGAATGCACTCAAATAAACTAATATGAAGTAAAAAAATCTAGCCATTTATAAGTAAATAAAAATATTGAGAGGTTACAATAAGTCGTTCTTCAAGGTTTCGGTTAATCCATTGGGGATAATACAAATAAAATTGGCTTCTATTGTCTTTTTCTTCCATTAAGACTATTTTGGAGTTTATTTCTATTCCTTTCAGCGTCAAAGTTAAAGATAATTTGCAGTAATTTTTTAACCATTAATTTAACTGCAATGCAAATACAAGCAAAAATACAAGTTTTTGATTGTCCGTTTTCAATCGCAACCCTTTAATCATTAATCTATCGGAAAAATTGTTTAAATATAAATTGAATCAAAAAAGTGATGGCTTTTAATGTTTATTAAGAGTATCATTTTTTTCCAATTTAAAATTCAGCTTTTTTACGGTTCTATAGGCAATTATACTGGGATAGAGCAAATATTTTCTATTAAAAATAAAAACAAGCAGTAGGTTTAATTGGATTCCATTACCTAATGAAGACCTATATTTATCTAATGGATAAGCTCCAATAGCCTGAAAATCAGATAAGATATTTTTTAATTCTGAAATCTTAAAATGTGATCTGATAAATCTAAAAATAATGATAAATACATAGTGTTGCTGTTTTATGTGCAATCGCTGAACAACTTTATTATTAGTGGCTCCTTTCCCAGCCAAATTGTTTTTTAAACGATATAGTTCATGTACGGAAAAGCACATATCATAAAGGTGTGTTTTAAGGTGTTCGAACGATTTGTTTCTACTTATGGAGTTGTGCGATTTTCTGTATCTATGGACGTCATAATCAATATATGATATTCTTTCTGTTTTGCTTATAAGTGAAGGGGTGAAAAAAGAATCTTGAACAAATTTTTTATCGTAAAAGGACACGCCGCTATTTAAATAAAATGATTTTTTTGTAATGTACCGCCAAACTTCTGGTAAATAGTCGTGTGTGCCTAAAAAATCGATCCCACTTAAAATTTTATTGATTTCGATTTTTAAATGAGAGTGATTAAAATCAATTTGTTGTTCGTTTTTAACGGTCATGGATGAAAAAACGATCATATCAAGGTTATATTCCTCCAATAATTCAATAAGATTGCCCAACGTGTTCATTGCGATATAATCATCAGCATCCAAAAAATAAATGTATTTGCCTTTTGATAGGGTAACACCTATATTTCTGGCAGCCCCATGCCCCTTGTTTTTCTGACTTTTTAAATGGATATTGGAATATTCTTTGGTAAATGGGATGATTTTTTCCAAAGTATTATCGGTTGACCCGTCATTGACAACCATGATTTCATAATCAGTAGATTTTAAATCTTGTTTACAGCAACTGATGAGACATGACTCAATGTAGTTCTCAGCATTATAAACAGGAATTATTATGGTTAATTTCATGTGTCTATATATTTGTTTTATTGGTCACATGGTACTTCCATATAATCATTCCCTTGGGCATCAAGAATTCTTTATGGAAGTTTCATAATAATTAAAAGTAATTATTTTTATGATATGGTAAGTAAAATGAGCCATTAAAACAAAAAAGCCCCACTGTTTTTAGTGAAGCTTCCTGTGAGCCCTAAAGGATTCGAACCTTTGACCGCCTCCTTAGAAGGGAGGTGCTCTATCCAGCTGAGCTAAGAGCCCTCGTCACGAAAAACACATACTGCTTTGTTTTCCGGAGTGCAAATATAAAATTAACTGCATATCTAACAAAGATAATTATTGATATTTTTATCAACTAATGAATTTTACATTTTTATGCTGTTCAAATCATATAAAATATACCAATTAAAAGTTTATAAACAACTTTATTTTAATTTTAAGTCAATATCTTTATGTT
The DNA here is from genome assembly GCF_052728615.1 of Mariniflexile sp. Taxonomy (NCBI): domain Bacteria; kingdom Pseudomonadati; phylum Bacteroidota; class Flavobacteriia; order Flavobacteriales; family Flavobacteriaceae; genus Mariniflexile; species Mariniflexile sp. The sequence goes on from NZ_JBFVFE010000008.1 coordinate 2,556, forward strand.
TCTAATCGATATTCACAAATGATCACGGAACTAAAAGAAAGCTACGGTTACCTTTTTGAAGATAATCTATTAAAAGAAATCAATGATTTTGGAACTTTTAAAGAAATTCCTGAAGGGTTTCAGCTATTGGATATTGGCCAATATATAAAATCGATACCCCTTTTAATAAGTGGTGCCGTAAAAATACTGCGAGAAGATGCGAAAGGCGACGAGCTTTTACTGTATTTTATTGAACGGGGCGATACGTGTGCCATGACCTTATCTTGCTGCATGGGGCAGAAAAAAAGTGAGGTTAGGGCCATTGCAGAAACTCAAACCAAACTCATCATGGTACCTGTTGAAAAGATGAGTGAATGGATGGGAACATATAAAAGTTGGCAAAATTTCATCCTTCAAAGTTATCATGATAGAATGACCGAACTGTTGGAAGCCATTGATACCATTGCGTTTTTAAATATGGATGAACGCCTGCTAAAATATTTAAGAGATAAAGCCATGGTGAACCACGACGAGGTTATTAACGTCACGCACCAAGAAATCGCCTTTGACCTGCACACCTCAAGAGTTGTTATTTCAAGATTATTAAAAACTTTGGAAAATGACAATAAAATAAGGTTGTCCAGAAACAGTATTAAAATTATTGACCTTTAACTTCTCTGTAACAATTGTTACCCATCAAAATTACTTAGCACCATAGCTTTGTAACTTAAAACAGAACTATGACCCTGATAGATTTTTTAGGTTTTTACGGTGCTTTTTTAATTGGTATTATCCTGGGGCTTATGGGCGGCGGCGGCTCCATACTGACCGTTCCATTATTAGTGTACCTTTTAAGTTATAGTCCTGTGGTGGCCACGGCTTATTCGCTATTTGTGGTAGGGATGTCATCAGTGGTCGGTATCATTCAAAAACATCAAGAAAAATTAGTGGATTTTAAAACGGGATTAGCGTTTTCATTTCCTTCGTTTTTAGCGGTTTACATGTCCAGAAGGTATGTAGTTCCTAACATTCCAGATGAAATTTTCAGTTTAAACGGATTTGTTTTAACAAAAGAAATGGCCATCATGGTGTTTTTTGCAATCATCATGTTATTGGCTGCAATATCCATGATAAAAAGAAAACCCAAATTTGACGGGCCCTTTAAAAAACAAGCATATTACAAAACCTTTGTTCAAGCATTGGTTATTGGAACCATAACAGGCTTAATTGGTGCTGGCGGTGGTTTTTTGTATGTGCCCGCATTGGTGTTGTGGGCTGGCTTAAATATGAAAAATGCTGTTGGAACCTCTTTGGTTATTATTGCCATAAACTCCATTATTGGTTTTTTAGGGGACTTGCACACTTTAGATATTGATTGGGAATTTTTATTGTCATTTACTTTTTTAACCATTTTAGGAATTTTGCTGGGTGGCTATTTATCTAAGTACATTTCCAATAAAAAACTTAAAAAAGGCTTTGGGTGGTTTGTTATGGTCATGGCCATTTATATCATGATAAAAGAGTTTTCCTAATAAGGATACTGTAACTTTTGTTACTGAACTCATCTTGACTTTTTGTTTTTGACCGAAAACGAGATAAAATTTGTTCAGATGAGGCACTTTTTGAAAGGCATAGCATCGCTACGCATAAAAAAGGTAACGAAATATGGACGAATTTTAGCCGTTTTTTAGGAAATAGAAAAAGTCAAGATGAGCTCACTATAAAAACCCTGAAAATGAATTACTTTTACACTATCAAACATGTGATTATGAAGATTGAACAAATTTACACAGGATGCTTAGCACAGGGTGCTTACTACATAGAAAGCAAAGGTGAAGTGGCTATTATAGACCCATTAAGAGAGGTAACGCCCTATATGGAACGGGCAAAACGTAACAAGGCAAAAATAAAATACATTTTTGAAACGCATTTCCATGCCGATTTTGTAAGTGGGCATGTAACGCTTTCAAAACTTTCAGGAGCACCCATCATTTATGGCCCAACTGCAAATCCATCTTTTGATGCTATAGTTGCCAAAGATGGTCAAGTATTTCCTTTAGGGGACATTACCATTACCGCACTGCACACCCCAGGCCACACTATGGAAAGCACCACCTATTTATTGAAAGACAACAACGGGAAAGATCATGCTATTTTTAGTGGGGACACCTTGTTTTTAGGCGATGTTGGCAGACCAGATTTAGCGCAAAAAGCAGCTAACATGACCCAAGAGGAATTAGCTGGTTTGCTTTTTGAAAGCTTACGAAGCAAAATAATGACCCTTGCAGATGATGTAATCGTATATCCCGCGCACGGAGCTGGATCTGCATGCGGAAAAAATTTGAGCAAAAAAACCGTTGGCACCCTGGTCGAACAGAAGCAAACCAATTATGCCTTACGTGCTGATATGACCAAAGAAGAATTTATTAAGGAAGTAACAGACGGGTTGTTGCCTCCACCTCAATATTTTCCTTTAAATGTAAAGATGAACAAAGAAGGTTATGATGATATTGAAGATGTTATAGAACGCGGTACAAAACCCTTGTCCGCACAAGAATTTAAGTTCATTGCCAATACCACAGGAGCCATCGTTCTGGATGTCCGCAACGAAAAAGATTTTATCAAAGGACATATTCCAAGATCCATATTTATTGGTATTGAGGGTGGTTTTGCACCATGGGTGGGGGCTTTAATTGCCGATGTTGAACAACCTATTTTATTGGTGGCTCCAAAAGGTAGAGAGGAAGAAGCCATTATTCGTTTATCGCGTGTTGGTTTTGATAATACTTTGGGGTTTTTGGACGGCGGTTTTGAAGCTTGGAAACATGCTGGGTTTGATTATGATACCATTTCATCCATTTCTGCCGAAGAATTAAAATCTAAAATGGAAAATGGAGAAATACCTATTTTTGATGTTCGGAAAGAGGGTGAATTCAAATCGGAACATGTTAAAGATGCGCATCATACACCTTTGGATTATCTGAATGACCATCTTTCCGAATTTCCAGAAGACAAACCTTTTTATGTGCATTGCGCCGGCGGTTATAGATCGGTTATTGCGGCATCCATTTTAAAAAGCAGGGGCATTCATAATTTAATAGATGTTTCTGGTGGTTTTGCTGCCATTAAGGACGCTGGAGTTCCTGTAACGGATTATGTGTGCCCAACAACACTTTAAAATTTAGAAATGGGTCGTTTTTCAGATATAATCAATAAAGACAAACCTGTTCTGGTCGATTTTTTTGCCGAATGGTGCGGTCCTTGCAAAATGATGTCCCCAATTCTAAAAGAAGTTAAGGATAACCTAGGGGAGTCTGTTTCCATAATAAAAATAGATGTCGATAAAAACCAAGGGCTGGCCACAAAGTATCAGGTAAAAGGTGTGCCCACCCTACTCCTTTTTAAAAACGGAAAACAAATTTGGAGGCAATCCGGTTTAGTCCAAAAACAAGAATTGCTTTCACTTTTAAAAACTAAAATTTAGGGGATGGTTTATAAAATATCCTAGTTAACAATCCATCTGCCATTGGATTGTTAATTAGGATAGGAAAACGTTATCTGCTAAAGCGTTTTAGTAGCATAAAGAAACTGTATGTTTAAGGATATTCACTGTTATCTAGCAGCCTGCAACCGTTTGATCATTGCTTGCATTTCCTTAATCTCTTTTTCCTGTGCTTTAATAATATCCTCAGCTAACCTCTTTACTTCTGGATCTTTTATGTCTGCTCGCTTGCTTGTAAGTATTGCTATGGAGTGATGCGGAATCATCGCCTTCATCCACAGTATATCGCCAATGATAGGGCTTTGGGCCCTTACCAAACCGAGAGCACTTGCAAATAGAATGATGCTGCCCAACAAAATTGCCATGTTCTTTTTCTTGTTGTTGTACATTTTTCTCATAAAGAACAACATAATGAGTGCCATGGCAGATATACCCAAGCAAGCCATATAAAAGCGTGTTAAACTAAAATACACATGGTCTATGCTATAATTATTAAGGTACATGGTAATGTACATGGCAATAAATGATGCAACTAGCATCCAAATAAATTTAGTATAATGGTTGTTTCCTGTTTGTGTGTTAGATTGTTCCATAATTTAGTGTTTTGTTATTTATTATTTTAGTACATGACAAAAAAAGATATTTCATTAAAAAAATTATTTAAGTCGACCCCTCCGCCTATCGGCATACCGAAAAATCGGTACAGGCTCTACCCCTTGAAAAAAGGGGAGGAATTATTTAAGGAGTTTTTTTTAATAATCTGATGTTAATAAATTTTTGTCATGTACTTTAATTTATTATTGTTTTAATGGTTATGAAATGATATTTACAAATTAAATCCATAAGCGATACGAACCATCACTTGCGCTAATCCTTCATTTGCCGCACTTTTTTTAATAATAGGAAAATCCTTTAAAAATTCATACCTCAAACTAAAATCTATATTCTTGGTAGCATAGCCAATACTGGGCGAAAAAAGCATGGAATTGTCCTTGTACGCTTTTGTGGTTGAAAAGGCCCCTCCTATTTCTCCCATAACGTAAAACTCATTTTTAAACATGAATGTTTTATAACCCACTTTTACAGGGATGTAACCAAAATCAACACCATCATCCTTAACAAACAAATTATTATAACCTGTAGTAAAGGATAGTGAATAAGTGCTTGAGATATTATATTGAACCCTTACATCGCCCCCTAAATTAAATTGATAAGGATCGTTTAGTGGTAAACCGGTATTGAGCCCAACACCAAATTTAAAATTCCGATTGTAATTGCCATCATCTTGTGCGATGCCATAATTGGTATAACTGAAAATGCATATTATAGCCAAAATTATAGTTATTCTTTTCATTAGTTTTGTGTGTTGGCTTCCACTCTATTTGAAATAAATTTTGTTACACCAAATTGTAGAGCATAACCCAATATGGTTTTGAAAAATGAATGCGATTTACCTATCAATATTTTTTTAGATAAATAACCGCCGGCAAGACTCGCCACGGTTTGTAATACGCTTGATTTTAAGTTGTTGGAATGCTTTAAGTCTTCAAATTTTTCCTTTAGTATATTGATGGGTTTCATGCTATCAAAAGTAACTTCCAGTTGGTATTTAATTTCTTCCAACTTTATGTTTCTTTCAAGTTCTAAACGAGCAATGGCCTTATCTAGGTCCATACTTTGATTTTTATAGGCTTTCATCGGGAGCGGCTTTTGAACTGGTTGGTACTGATTTGGTTTTTAATAATTTTGCAATCACTAAATTTGTGATAGGGACTTTTATTATTTTATCTCTATTGTAATGCAGAATAAGAGCTACTATTAAATAGATACCGGATACTAATAAAAAACCTAGGTAATACTTGCCCAATAACTCTCCTAAATACAGGCTTAAAGCAATGTTTACAAATAAAAAGAACATTGCAACAACCATGATTACCAGCAATCTGGCCAGTACAGAAGAGACTATATCTGAAGTTTTATCAATGGCATTGAGTTTAACCAATTCAATATTAATCTCTGCATAACTTTTAGCTTTTTCATAAAGCAATTCTATGTTTGTTGCAATAGTGTCCATGTTCTTTTTTATTTATTCATTTGTTCTTTTACTGTCTTGACATCTTCTTTTGCATTTTGGATATCTTTTTTACCTTCTTTAGCCAATTTTTCACCTTTGCTTATCAAGGAATTGTATTTTTCTGATACGGTATCCAAAAAATCACTAAAGCTATTAATGGCTTGATCTTTAGCTTCACTGCTTTTTTTAGCGATTTTTTTTCTAGTGTCTTTTCCTTTATCAGGAGCAAATAAAATTCCTATTGCAGCACCTAATGCTACTCCTCCCAATACACCAATAATTGTTTTACTTGTTTTCATTTTTTTGTTTTTAAAAGTTAATTTTTATTGTTTCTTTATACGATTCTTATAAAGATACTCTTTAATGATAAGTTTTGCAATACTTTATCTTAGTTTAATTTTAGTGCTACGTAAACACTAAGATTGCTGTTTTTTCCATCAGGAAACGTATAGGCGCCACTACCAAAGCTTCTTTCTTTTCCTACGGTAGTAAGCCCATAGTTATAACGAGCCCCTATTCCAATGGTTTCAAAATCAAATCCAATACCAACAGAAACACCTGCATCAAATTTGTTGAAATCATCATTATTAAGGTTATCCTCAAAATCAAATGACCCACTGTCTGTTTCATTGGTTATTTGTGCATCAATTAAATAGGCAACATAAGGGCCCGCATGAATATTAAAATTTGGTGTTATATTTGCCTTTAGCAACACTGGCACTTCAATATAATTCAATTTGAATTTAGCTTTTCCAGTTGCAAAAACATTGTCATAAGTGAGTTCTGAACCTTTTCTACTAAATAAAAACTCGGGTTGTATTGCCAAGAAATCGGTTACGGGCATGCTAACGTACAAACCGGCATTAAAGCTTGTTAAAACATTGTTGTCATCTACATCTTCTGTGTACATGTTTGAAAAATTCACACCACCTTTAATACCAAATTCCGCGTTTGACGTAGCACTGGTTTGCGCTTGAGCGGTAATAAATGAAGATCCGGCAATTAGAATTACCGATGCAAATAATTGAATTTTATTTTTCATAATCATTAAAATTTATCGTTTGATTTTTACACTACAAAGATGCAACACATCGGCAGGATATTTATTATAAAATATTTTGGATGTTTTACAGAATTCCCATTTTACCCATAGAAATTGAGCTGTGAACAAGCTTAAATTTCCATTCAGGGCAATCAAAAATTGAATACAGCACCTCCAATTGGTATCCTATGCCTATCTTTATAACGTCTTAATGGATAAGACTAAAAAATATTAATTTTAAAAATTTTGATCATGAAGTTGAGAAACAAAACAGTAGCCATATTAGCTACGGACGGATTTGAAAAATCTGAATTATTTGAACCTTTTAATGCCCTTAAAGATGCAGGGGCCACCGTACATATCATTTCTATAAAAGAAGGCGATATTACCAGTTGGGATGATAAAAACTGGGGGAAAACCATAGCGGTGGATGCCTTGGCAAAAAATGTTAGTGCCTCTGATTATAATGCATTGGTACTGCCCGGTGGCGTTATAAACCCCGATTTATTACGTGTAAACGAGGATGCTTTAAAATTTGTTAAAGGCTTTTTTAAAGCAGGAAAACCTGTAGCAGCCATTTGCCATGCCCCCTGGCTTTTAATTAGCGCAGGTGTTATTGAAAACCGAACCGTTACCTCTTACAAAAGTATTAAGGACGATGTAATAAATGCGGGTGCACATTGGAAAGATGAAGAAGTGGTAGTAGACTCTGGATTGGTAACCAGCAGAAACCCCAAAGATTTACCGGCATTTATAAATAAAGTTATTGAAGAAATAGCAGAAGGCAAACATGAAAAACAGGTTGTTAGTGCTTAAAGTTTGAATGGATATTGATTATAGCACACTGAGAGGAGCAAAAAAGCTCCTCTCTATTTGTTTGAAATTTTAAATTATGAACATAATAGGGAACATTATAAAAAGTGCCATTGATTTAACCCAAAAGCTAAGCCCAGAAGCCAGTCCGTCCCAAAATCAAAAAGAGGTATTAAAAAATTTGTTGGGCAAGGCCAAAGATACGGCATTTGGTAAATTTTATAATTTTGGGGAGATACTGGAATCTGATGCTATCCAAAAAAGTTTCGCTGAACAAGTTCCTTACTTTGATTATAAAAAAATAAATGAAGCATGGTGGCAACAACTTCATGATGGCAACACCAATGTTACATGGCCCAAAAATCCGGATTATTATGCATTGAGTTCGGGTACCACGGGCAAAACCAGTAAACGCATTCCCGTTACCCAGGATATGGTGGACAGCATAAAATCCGCCGGAATCGCACAAATTATAGCCTTGAGCCAATTTGATCTTCCTCCCTCTTTTTTTGGGAAAGGCATATTGATGTTGGGCAGTTCAACCGATTTAATCGAAAAAGATAATCATTTGGAAGGCGAAATCAGCGGTATTGGTGCCAGCAACATCCCAACATGGTTTAGGGGGTATTACAAACCTGGGGGAGACATAGCCCAAATAGAGGATTGGGACGAACGTGTTAAAAAAATTGCAGAAAAAGCCAAGGATTGGGATATTGGCGCCATCAGTGGTATTCCGTCGTGGATTGAACTGATGCTTCACAATGTTATTGCCTTTAATAAATTGCAAAATATCCATGAAATTTGGCCCAACTTGGAAGTTTACATATCGGGCGGCGTTGCTTTTGGCCCTTATGAAAAAAGTTTTAACGCCCTGTTGGGCAGGCCTATAACCATTATTGATACGTATTTAGCCTCTGAAGGGTTTATTGCCTTTCAGGCCAGACCAGAAACTGATGCCATGCAATTGGTAACTGATGGAGGTATTTATTTTGAATTTGTTCCTTTTAAACCCGAATACATCAACCAAGATGGCTCCTTGGTTCCACATGCACCGTCACTGACCATGGCCGAGGTTGAATTAAACAAAGATTATGTCCTTATTATCAGCACCGTTTCTGGTACTTGGCGCTATATTATTGGCGATACCATAGAATTTACAGATATTGAAAGAGCAGAGATAAAAATAACCGGGCGCACCAAGTTTTTCCTAAACACGGTAGGTTCGCAACTTTCGGTCAATAAACTGGATGATGCCGTTAAAAATTTGGAAGCTACCTTTAACATAAAAATAAAGGAATATACCATTTGCGCCAAACGCTATGATGGCGAGTTTTACCATAGTTGGTATCTAGGAATTGATGATGCTATTGCTACTTCTGGTTCGTTGGCACAAACATTGGACGATTTTTTAAAGAAAGCCAATAAAAATTACCGTGTGGCACGTTCCAAAGCACTAAAAGGCGTTAAAGTAGAAGTAGTGCCCACTTGGGTTTTTTACGATTGGAACGCAGCCAATAAAAAGAAGGGCGGACAAGTTAAAATGGAGCGGGTTATGAACGAAGAAAAATTTGCCGAATGGGAAACTTTTGTAAATAGCTGTTGATGCATTTTAGCTGGAAATCTTCGCCTTTTCTTCACGTTCTTTTACAATCATCATAATTTCTTCGGGCGACAGATAAAACCGCTTGATTCTGTTGATGTAAATTTCAGAAAAGCCAGCTTCATTTAAAATAAAGTTCTTGGTGGCTAAAATGTATTTTTCCATCCCGTGCGAAACCGCAAACGTATCGGCTCTGCGCTCTGCGTTCTTCATGGATTTTTCTGAAAACAAATACCCTACACCGAACCCCATGAGATTAATCCCACTTCTATTTTGATAATCCATAATATGGCCCAATTCGTGCCCAAACCATCCAATAAGCACATTTGAAGGGGCATTTTTTGTATAATATAAAGTATCTCCAATCTTAAAGCTTTCACTGATCAATATCTTGTACCTACGCTTCGATTTGGTACGGAACACACTCCAAAATGTGGGTTGTGCCTGCATGGTGGATTTCCTGATCTTGTTTTTAAATTTAAATTCTATGGATACTTCCGCAAGTTCCGGGTAATGTGATAAAGCCGTTTCAGCTTCAGTGGCAATAGATTCTGGATACATATGTTGGGCATTCAAACTATATAGATTTAATGTTAATAAGAGAATAAAGTAGTTTTTCATTTTTTTGTTACATTATAATAAGGGACTGAAAAATTTGGCAAGGCCTTCTAAAAATTTTTGGGTTTTGGATCTGTCTTTAAAAGTTTCATAAGATAATTTAACCGCATCGGCGCATTCCATTTTAAATTCCTCCAAGATTTTATGGGTAATAACTTTATCATATACAACCGCATTCGTTTCAAAATTATGCTCAAAACTTCTATGGTCGAAATTACCAGATCCTACCGATGCTATTTTGCCATCGATGATAATGACTTTGCTATGTGAAAAACAATCTCTTACAAATACATTGATACCAACGGACAAGAATTCCTCAAAATTGGAAAACATGGAATAGGTTGCCAATTTGGAATCTCCTTTTTTAGGGACCAATAAATTTACCTCAATGCCACTTTGCGCAGCTATAATCAAAGCTTGCTGCACGGCACTGCCCGGGATAAAATAGGGGTTTGCAATAAAAATATTGGTTTCGGCAAGACTTATCATGGCAATGTATTGTTGCATAATGGCAGGTTGGTTTGAGTCGGGGCCACTGGATACAATCTGCACCGGGGAATTACCGATTTTTTTTGGCGTAGGAAGATATTTAGGGTGTACAAGCAGTTCTTTTTTGCTTGCAAAATGATAGTCTTTTACAAAAATGCGCTGCAAGCTATTTACAGCGGGCCCTTCCAATTGGAGATGTAAATCCTTCCAAATTCCAAGATCAGAAATCGGTTTTATGTATCTATCTGAAACGTTGACGCCTCCCGTAAACCCTACCTTACCATCAATAACAATTATTTTACGGTGGTTTCGATAATTTAATGTGAAAAGAAGATTCCCGAACCTTATGGGCATCATAGGGTATGCCTCCACACCAATGTTGCGAAAACGCTTTTTTAATTTCCCGCTAAAAGAAGAGCTTCCAAAGGAATCATAGATCATCCTTATTTCAACACCTTCTTGAATTTTCCTTTTAAACAATTCATAAAATTTATCTTGCAATTTGCCTTTCTCAAAAAGATAATACTGAAGGTGTATAAATTTTTTGGCTTTTGATACCGCTTCAAAAACAGCATCAAAAGTTTCTTTGCCATTGTTAAGCACTTCCACTTTATTGCCTTCAGAAGCATATAAATAGGTAGCGTTAAGTATAAGTTTTGAGAGTTTTTTGGATTGTGTAGATGAAAATTCACATTCAAATTCATCGCGTAATTCTTCTTCGTTTTCTGATTTGTACAGCTTTTGTACCTGAGATCTTTTCAACCTAAAAAATTTGAATTTCCTCCTGTTAACTCCAAATAAATAGTACAGGAGTGCGCCAGCAAACGGAAAAACAAAAATGGTAAATACCCAACTTAATGATTTTGTGGGCCTTGAACCATACATAATAACGTTATATAAAGCCCATAAGCTTAATAAAGAATATAAAATGATGAGTACTTTATACATATACTTGGAAAGATAAGGTAAAACCAGTATATTTTAAAAGAGTTTTTTTCTTTGCGTTACTATAATATGCGATTGGATTAATTTTTTGAAGGGTTATGTGTTTTCTTTGAATGATATGGAAAAATTAATATAAAAAATATGGGCATCATAGCAACAAACGAGAATGAAATTAAAATATATTACAGTTCTGAAACTTCTATTGGAAAGCAGGCGTATGCCTATGTAAGCGCATCAGAGAAAAAAGTGCTAGGGATTGATGTTTCAAAAACCAAAGTGCCCGGTAGCCATTGGGTAGAAATTGCCGATGGACTCAATATTGGTGGCATACAAAAATTAATCAATAGAGAGCACCCAGATTTTATAAAGGAATATGGGGACAAAAAAATGGATCTGGACCAACACGATTGGCTCCGTATTTTAGAAAAGCATCCGGAAACCCTGGCGTTTCCCGTGGTCATCATGGGAAAAAGAATGCTGATGATAAAGTCGCCTTCCGACTTTGTAAAATATATGGAACCGGATACTACAAATCAAGAAAATCCAGATTAATAATAGCTTTATGGGGACCAGGAATAAGAAAAAAATTAGGATCGTACTGTTTCTGTTGTTTTTCTTACTATTTGGTTTTTTATTAGTACAATGGTGGGCCAAAAATTATGTGGAAAATTTATTATCAGAAAAAATCCCAGCGCACTATACGGTAACGTATTCAGATTTGGACGTTAACATCCTCTCTGGAAATATCGTTTTTAACCATCCTTATGTTACAATAAAAAATAAAGAGTCACTTCAAAATCACATCAATTTGAAATTGGAAACCCTTCAATTAAACGGTATTGGGTATTGGGATTTGCTTTTTAATGAAACACTCTCCATACAAAACATCCTATTAAAAAATCCTCGGCTTCATTATCGTCCTTATAAAAAAAACACTTCCAAAAAGACGGAAACAAAAACCAACAATAAGGGGATAAAAACCATTCATATCAAGGATTTCAATATCACAAACGGCAGTATCGCTGTGATGGAACAAAGTTCCGATAGCATTAAACTTTCTGTTTCATCCTATAATTTGACCATTTCCGGAAGCACGGTAACTTTGCAATCTTCACAACAAAATCCCATAACTTATGATGGTTATAAATTTAATGCGCAAAACGTCATTTTAAACAATAGCGAATACGAAACCTTTAAAATGGACAGCATTCACAGCAATGAAGAAGCTTGGTCTCTTGACCATGTTCAAATCATCCCAAAATATGATAAAAAGGAACTTTCCAAACATTTAAGTAAAGAGCGCGACCATATTAAATTAAACATCCCAAAAGTGGTTTTGGAAAAACCCGATTTTAATTTTGATGAAAACCGCTTTGGCATGAAGGCAACCACAGTAAAAATTCTGGATCCAATTCTGGAAATTTATAGAGACAAGCTCGTGCCCGACGACTTGAGCGTAAAACCACTATACAGTAAATCCCTAAGAAATTTAAAGTTTGATTTGGAAATAAATAAAGTAGAAATAAAAAATGGTTACATATCCTATGCCGAATTAGTGGAAACAGATAAGGAAGCGGGCGTATTGTTCTTTAATAAGGTTGATGCGAGTTTAAACCACATTACAAACAAAAAAAACGCAAAAAAAACCGACATTACAGTACATTCCAACCTTATGGGAAAAGCGCCCTTGGAGCTCAATTGGGGTTTTGATGTAAACAATACCTGGGATGCCTTTGAGGTATCGGGTGCCATACAGGATCTGCCCGCCGATATGATGAATCCTTTTTTTAAACCAAATTTAAACGCGCTTGCCGAAGGCACATTGCAACAAATGTATTTTTCTTTTTATGGCAACACTACGGAATCGAAAGGAGAAATGAAAATGAAATATGAAGATTTTAAATTTAAGATATTACGTCAAAATAGTTTTAAAATAAATAAAGTGTTAACCGCTATCGGAAATATTTTTATTGCCGATGGGTCTAAAACGGACGCTGATGGCTATCGTTTCGGAAGCATAAAAGCAGAGCGGAACGTGACCAAATCATTCTTTAATTATTTGTGGATCAACGTAAAAAGTGGAGTCGTCAGTACATTGACCGGTAATGGCAAAAAGTAAAAGACAGGAAAAGGAAAATACATGCAACCAGCACCAAAAAGAAGAAGCCGATTTAAACGGAAACGCTACATCATCCCGATACTGATCATTGTTATTTTGATCATTTTCAGGATCGCGTTGCCCTACATGGTCAAGAATTATGTGAATAAGGTTTTAAGTGAAATTCCTGGCTATTACGGCCATGTAGAAGACATTGATATTGCTTTGGTTAGAGGTGCTTATGTAATACATGGCATGTACTTAAATAAAATGGACGCCAAAACCCAAGTGCCTTTTCTCAATTTAAAAAAGAGCGATATATCCATAGAATGGAAATCGCTTTTTAAAGGTAAAATTGTAAGTGAAGTGATACTTACAGAACCTGTTGTTATTTATGTGTTTGAAGACCAACAAAAAAAGGAAGCTGCCGAACCCGAATTTGACGATTGGAGCAAAGCACTGACCAATTTGGTGCCCATTGATATTAACCATTTGCAAATTATAAACGGAAAAGCGGCATTTGTACAAATAAGTGCCAATCCGAATATAGATTTGGATATGAACCATATTCAGCTCAATGCCACCAATCTTCGGAATGTGGTACAACCAGATGTAGCACTGCCCTCCAACATTTCGGCTACGGCAACCTCTGTAGGAAATGGTAAGATAAAACTTGATGGCAATATGAATTTGGTGAAGAAAATACCGGATATGGACATGGCCTTTTCGTTGGAAAATGCGTCGATAACAGCGTTTAACGACTTTACCAACCATTATGCGGGCATTGATTTTTCTGAAGGCAACTTTAATATTTTTAGCGAAATGGCCATTGCCGATGGGTTTTTAACCGGCTACGTTAAACCGCTTTTAAAGGATTCCAAACTTATTGGTAAAGAAGATGGTTTTTTTGAAACCTTGTGGGAGGGTTTTGTGGGCTTTTTTAAATTTGTCCTTAAAAACAAAAAGAATAATACCTTGGCGACCAAGATTGAGTTTAAAGGCGATCTAAACAACGTTAAATCAAAACTTTGGCCCACTATTTTCAACGTGGTTAAAAATGGCTGGATCAGCGCTTTTAAAAACACGGTTGATAATGATGTGGATTTTGAGGATGCCAAAAATTTAGCTGGCAAAGAAGAAAAAAAGGAACGTGTTAAAGCCAAAAAAAACAAATAAAAAAAAGAATAACACCTTATCATCATTATGCAAATTAAAATTACCCAATACACAAAAAGAGCCATCTTGGGCGGTGTTATCTGTTTAATTATCATTCTTTTAGGAACCTTGCTTTTGGGCAAATTAAGTGGTTATGAAGCAAAAGTGCTCATTAAAAAGTCGTTGTCCGGCATCAATACGCTCTGCAATACCATTGCCTTGGCATCTGCCACCATTTTAGCCTTATTGTTAACGGTATTGAGTATCAGTTCCAATTCCAAATCCAAACTTAAAAAAGACCATTACTTACAGGTGCTTCAAATAGCAAAATTGGATACCATGGTTTTTATAGCTTCCATCATGTCTTTTATTTTGTTGAACCTTCCAATTACTGAGTCGGACACTGTGCCAAACAATTGGTTCAATTCCATTTACTATATCTCTTTATCTATTTCAAGCATCTTGGCCTCAGGCCTTATTGTGGTGGTATTGATGCTCTACAACACCATAGTGAACATTATAAAAATAATTGGGTTAGGAATGCACGACCACCCTTTGGCCGATGTGGACCAAGAAAATAAGCAAATGCACAAGCATTGAAATTTTTAGGTTGCAAAACTATGGATGGATGTTTAACCATATAGCAGCACTAACTTAATAATCAATATCTTAACAAACATTTTAACACTTCCCTTATCGGAAATAATAAAAATTCGATAGGGTTAACAAATTAATCTTTTAGGCTAATTGCAGGCTTTCTAAATGTATAACTTCGCTAAAATGGATGGTATATCTAGTTATGGAATTACATATTCCAATAACCATTTAAAACCAATGATATGATGTAAGCACCACAAAATTTTAAAAGCATGAGACGCGATATAAATATTAAAAGTAATGTAACCACAAAGCCTACTAAACAGCATAAACTGTTGTACTTAAAAAAAAGACTGAACAGTAATACAAAGCTTAGAAGCTTACCCAAAATAGTATTGATGGCTACCTATCCGCCAAGGGAGTGTGGCATTGCAACCTATACGTACGATTTAAAAACAGCCCTCAACAACACCTATGAAAACTGTTTTGATATAAAAATATGTGCCTTAGAATCAAATACCGAAAACCATGCTTACAAACCCGGAGAAGTGAATTGGATATTGAATACCGATAACACCAAATCTTTTGCGTCACTTGCCAATAAAATCAATTTGGACCTTGAGATTGAACTTGTTATGATCCAACATGAATTTGGGCTGTTTAAAAATAACGAAGCCTCCTTTATAGATTTTTTGAAGGCCCTTACCAAGCCTGTCATTATTGCCTTTCATACCGTGTTACCAAATCCGAACAAAACTTTAGAAAAACACGTTAAAGATTTAGTGGCTTTAGCTCAAGGAGTTACAGTAATGACCCATGCTTCAGCAGAATTACTCATAAATACTTATGGGGTCAATCCAGAAAAAATAGATATTATATCGCACGGCACCCATTTAGTAAAGCACCAGGATAAATCGGTTCTGAAAGAAAAATACCAAGTACTGAACAGAAAAGTAATTTCAACCTTTGGTTTTTTAGGCCCCGGAAAAAGCATTGAGACAACTTTGGATGCTTTGCCCGAAATTATCAAAGAGCATCCGGAAGTTTATTTCTTGATTGTAGGCAAAACGCACCCCACCCTTTTTAATGATGAAGGGGATGCTTATAGAAATTATTTACAGAAAAAGGTTGAAGCATTAAAGTTGGAAGACCACGTGAGGTTTGTAAACAAATTTGTGCCGCTTCCCGAATTATTGGAATATCTGCAACTATCCGATTGTTATGTGTTTACTTCAAAAGATCCCAATCAGGCGGTAAGTGGCACGTTTTCTTATGCAGTTAGCTGTGGATGCCCTATTGTCTCTACGCCTATTCCACATGCTAAAGAAGTTTTGGATAAGGGAAATGGTGTGTTATTTGACTTTGGAAACTCTAAACAATTAGCCAATAAGGTCATTGAATTATTGAATAATGACGATTTAAGACATGATATGAAAATGAAAGGATTACATGCTTCTACCTCCACCTCTTGGGAAAATGTGGCCATATTGCACGCCTTTCTTTTTTCTAAACATATAAAAAGACCATTAAAATTAAAATATAAAAAACCACGTATAAATCTAGATCACCTTAAAAACATGACCACCGATGTGGGCATCATTCAATTCTCCAATATCAATACGCCAGACCTAGACTCTGGTTACACTCTGGACGATAACGCCAGAGCACTTATAGCGGCTTGCGAACATTATAAATTAACACAAAACCCTACAGATTTAAAATTGATAAAAACGTACACTAACTTTATTTTAAAATGCCAACGCGATACGGGTCTATTTTTAAATTATGTGAATAGGGACAAGAAATTCACAGATCAAAATAATGAAGTAAATTTAGAAGATGCCAATGGTAGAGCCATTTGGTCTTTAGGCTATGCCTATTATATAATGGAAGAAGGTATAGATCTAGGCATAACCCTGCTTCAAAATATAAAATGTGCCATCAATCAATTTAAATTAAAAATACACCATTTTAAATCTCCGCGCGCACTGGCCTTTGCTATAAAAGGGCTGTACTTTTTCAACATGAAAATGAACGATACAAAGATAACCGATATCATACATAATACAGCACACAAACTTTCCGATATGTACGATTTCAATTCTGAAAAGGGTTGGAATTGGTTTGAACCTTATCTAACCTATGCCAATAGTGTACTGCCAGAATCTCTTTTATACGCATGGAAATATACCGGAGAAGCAAGATTCAAACATATAGCGAAAGAATCCTTCGACTTTTTACTTACTAAAATCTTTAATCACGATTCCATACAGGTCATTTCCAACCAAAACTGGCTAATAAAAGGCTATGATAAAAAATTAGCATCTACGGGAGGCGAGCAACCAATAGATGTGGCTTACACCATACTGGCCTTAAAACAATTTGATCGTGTTTTTCCATTTGAAGGCTACAATAATAAGATGGAAATTGCCTTTAGTTGGTTTCTTGGCAACAACCATTTAAAACAACTGATCTATAATCCCTCTACCGGTGGTTGTCATGATGGCCTGGAAGCAAATAATGTTAATTTGAACCAAGGGGCCGAATCTACCATCAGTTATTTGTTGGCTCGATTTGCTTTTAATGATATTGCTTAAATAATTTTTGTTATTGAGAGTAAGAAAATAATGAGGTTGTCTAAAAAATGTACTTGTGTCAAACTGAACTCGTTTCAGTTTCTCATTAATGTTAGGATCCTGAAATAAACCACTATGGATCTCCAATCCATAGTTTTATATTGGCAGACTGAAAGGCTGCTTCGTGAAATAGCTGATAAAGTATAGGGAAAATACACATAATTGTTTGTGTTCCAGATAGCTATCGGGACGTGGCTAAAACATTTATGGAAACTAAAGTAACTGCAATGAATCCCGATAGCTATCGGGAGCAGGGTTTTAACCTTTAACTTGATAATATATTCAGAATGACACTTGTTTAGATTTTTTAGACAGTGAACTCATCTTTTTATATTATAATGTAAATCAAGGGTTAAAATATTGTAACTATTTAGCCGACTGAAAAATTGGAGTGCGCACTTGACTTAGGGGCGTTAGCCCTATAGTCTTTGTAGCTAAATGTGCTATGAAGATGAATTAGGGGCGTTCGCCCTGACATCTTTTTACAAAACAATTGTGTACGTGTTTACCGTGTTTATTAGATTTGAGGACTATATCTTTTTTGTTCGTTATCGTTTTATTTTACGAAGATAACAGGGCTACGCCCCTTTTTATTTCATTAACGTTTGTATCTACGATGATTTCAGGGCTAACGCCCCTAATATTGTTTTCTAAATCCTAATGGGTTATAATCTTTTCATCTCTTGATTCGCATATTATAATTTATTCTTTCCCTCTTTCGGCACTCTAAACAACAAGATAATCCCAGCTAAAAAGAAGATGAACAAAAACAGAATGCCATTCCTCATGGTTCCTGTAATTTGGTCTATGGATGCAAAAATGGCCATTCCAATAACAATACCTATCTTTTCGGCTACATCGTAAAAACTAAAGAAGGAGGTGGTATCTTCGGTTACTGGCAAAAACTTTGAATAGGTAGATCTTGCCAAAGCCTGTACACCGCCCATAACCATGCCAACCAAAGATGCCGCAATATAAAATTGAACGGGCGTTTCTATAAAATAGGCATAAAAGCACAGACCCATCCAAATAAAATTGAGTACAATCAACGTGTTGATGTTTCCAAATTTAGAAGATGCCCTCGATGTTAAAACAGCTCCAATTACTGCCAGCAACTGTATAATCAATATGCTAACAATCAATCCCATTGTTTTTTCACTATCGCCACCCCAAATTATTTCTTCTTCCCCAAAATAAACAGCTACCAGCATAATGGTTTGCACTGCCATACTGAACACAAAAAAAGCATACAGATAGCGTTTCAACCTTAAATTCTGTTTTAATTGTCTCCAAACCAGTCTTAACTCTTTCAGTCCATTAAAAACAACAGCACTGGTAACTTTATGCCCAGAAGAACTTCCTTTAGGCAAAAAATAAAATGAATATTGACTGAACAGTGCCCACCATAATCCAACGGTAATGAACGAATAGCGCATCATTTGTATTTTAGATGCGCCATCATCTTGACTCATTACCATGGCTAAATTGACAATAAGCAAAATAACACTCCCAATGTAGCCTAAGGAAAACCCTTTAGCACTAACTTGGTCCTGTTGCTCTGGAAATGCAATATCCGGTAAGTAGGAATTATAAAACACCAAGCTGCCCCAATAACCAATCAACCCCATAAAATAAAACAATATACTTATATAAATATGGCTTAAATTGAACCAATACAACCCAATGCACCCTGCACTGCCTACATAACAAAAGAATTTTAAAAAGTTCTTCTTGTTGCCAACATAATCGGCAATTCCGGAAAGGATTGGGGATGTAAAAGCAACTACCAAAAACGTAAAGGCCGTAACAAAGGTTATTAAAGCGGTACTTTTAAACTCAAACCCAAAGGCGTGGACCATTTTTAGGTTGTTTAAAAATAAGGCTGAATAAAACAAGGGAAATATGGACGATGCAATGGTTAAGGTATATACCGAATTGGCCCAATCGTAAAATGCCCAAGCGTTCAGAAGTTTTTTGCTTCCTTTTTCCAGTGGCTTCATTTGCATTTTGATTTTGACATTATTTTCAAAAGCACTTGTTGGCTATTTGTCATTTTATTTAGGTTTAAAGAAATACATGCCATAAAAAAGCCGCCCTTTTATGGGCAGCTTCTAAAGTAAACAAATATTTTTATTTGAATGATATTAAATTGTTACTTAAACGAAGTAACGCCAAATTTAGCAGCTTCCTTTTTAGCTTCGGGCGCTAAAGCGGTAAGATTGGCAATACGCGATGCATTTGAAGGGTGTGTGCTCAATAATTCTGGTGGTGCCTGTCCGTTACTTTGGGCGCTCATGCGCTTCCAAAGTTCGGCAGCTTCCGCAGGGTTGTAACCGGCAACTGCCATGAGGTACAATCCAATTTTGTCAGCTTCGGTTTCATGTGCTCTACTAAATGGCAACATCACTCCTACCTGAGACCCAACACCATAATATTGGTTGAACGCATTTCTGGATTGCTCATCTTTAATGGCTATGTTTCCTGCTATGGCCACCCCTTGCTGTACATACGCAGCGCTCATACGTTGCTGCCCATGGTTAGCCAATGCGTGCGCTACTTCATGGCCCAAAATGGCGGCTAGACCGGTTTCGCCATTGGCAATTGGTAAAATACCGCTGTAAACCACTATTTTCCCTCCAGGCATGGCCCAAGCATTAACTGCTTTGTCGTCCACCAAATTATACTCCCATTTGTAATCGTTTAAATAGCCTACATAGCCATTGGCACTTAACCAACGCTCGGCAGCCACTGCAATTTTTTGTCCTACTCTAGTTACCATTGCGGCATCTGAAGTCCCTTTTATAACCTTGTTTTCAGATAAAAATTGGTCATATTGGGCAAAAGAGGTTGGGAATAATTGGGAATTTGGCACTAACGCCATCGTTTTTTTTCCTGTAAATGGATTAGTGGCACACGAAACAATCAATACTACAGCTCCTAATATTATCAATGTATTTTTCAGTTTCATCTTTTAGTTTTTAATTATTCGATAAAAATACAAAAATTGTAGCTTTAATTTTTTACACAATTTTATTTTTATTTTCTATAATAAACATCTCTATATGGCTATCAAAATGTTATGTTCCACGATTAATTTCGACCTATCAAAAAAAATACAATGAAAAAATCAATAATTTTATGCATTTCCTTGGTATTTCTTAACTGCAAGGGTAACGCACAAAAAGAAGTAAAAAAAACCGGTACTGTCCGGAAAACCGATACGGAATGGAAAACACAATTATCAGACCTAGAGTTTTATGTTTTAAGACAAGCCGGTACGGAACCTGCATTTAGCAGTCCATTGAATAAAAATTACAAGCAAGGAACGTATGTGTGTGCTGCTTGCAATACGCCACTATTTAAAAGCGAAAACAAATTTGATTCGGGTACCGGTTGGCCTAGTTTTGATAGGGAGATTAAAGGGAATGTGGCATTTTCGGGTGGCTCTGATTTATTTTATGGCATGGAGGAGCACTGCGCAACCTGTGGCGGCCATTTAGGGCATGTATTTAATGATGGGCCGCAAGATACCACAGGAAAAAGACATTGTATTAATGGGGTTGCTCTAAAGTTTATTCCGAAAGAATAAATTAAAAAAGTAAATTACAAATTCCGATTTTGACTTAACTGTGTTTGATTTTAGCGTTATAGCTATTTCACAAAGTTGCACAGAGGCACACAGAGTTACACAAAGAAGGGACATAAAAAAAGCAAACTTCCAACACGGAATTATCTTTTCATTTCTTGTTTTGGAGTTTGGAATTTCTTAATTTGGAATTTAATTTTAGACAATGGAAAGCTATTTGGCAAGTGCCATCAAACAATTTGAATACTACAGAAGTCTGGGCGATAAAACTTTTGAGCAGTTGACTTTTGACGAACTTAAAAAAGAATTTGCAACAGATTCCAATTCCATAGCCATTATTGTGAAACATCTTGTTGGTAATATGTTGAGCCGTTGGACCCATTTTTTAACTGAAGATGGCGAAAAGGAATGGCGCCACCGCGATTTGGAATTTGAAGATACTTACAGCGCCAAACAAGAACTCATTGAAAATTGGGACCAAGGCTGGAACTGTTTGTTTGACGCCATAAAACCATTGAAGGATCTTGATCTGGAACGCATCATCTATATTAGAAATCAAGGGCACACCGTAACGGAGGCCATCAACCGGCAATTGGCACATTACGCTTACCACATTGGGCAAATTGTATTTTTGGGGAAACTTTTAAAAGGCGAAAAGTGGCAATCGCTATCCATTCATAAAGGGAATTCTTCTAAATATAACGTAGAAAAATTCAGTAAGGAAAAAGAACGACGACATTTTACGGATGATCTGTGAACTGGTGGTAAAACAGCTTTTATTTTGGTGTAGTAGTGTTTTTGGCTGATGGGTTTGCGTTAGGGGTTGGAGCGGCATCCTTTTGGTTTTCATTGGCAAGAAACCAAACTTGCAAACAAACCTCTAACTTTGATTGTGGACTCCTGCTTTCGCAGGAATGACAAAACCAAAAGATATAGCGTAAAACCCGACCCGAAGGGTAACGCCCAACTTTTTTAACATGTATTATTCTTTCACTTTCCTTTTAAACGGTCTGATTATCAATCGTGCTTCCCTATCAAAACGCACGTAATTATACACCCAGTTTACAAAAACCACCATGCGGTTTCTAAAACCAATCAAGAAAAACAGGTGTACAAACATCCAAACGTACCAAGCAAAAACGCCTTGGAACCTAAACTTCGGCAAATCTACAACCGCTTTGTTGCGCCCAACGGTTGCCATGGCGCCTTTGTCTTTATAAACAAAAGGTCTCATTGGTTTTCCTTCTATTAATCGAACCATATTTTCGCCCAATTGTTTTCCTTGCTGTATGGCCGGTTGCGCCATCATGGGTAATCCTATTGGGAATTCCTCATTAACCATACAAGAAATATCTCCCACAGCAAAAATATTCTCAAACCCTTTAACTTGGTTGAACCCATTAACCAAAAGACGCGAGCCGTGGGTTATAAATTCGCCAACACTCAAGCCTTTTATGGTCGCTCCTTTTACCCCTGCCGCCCAAACCAAAGTGGCGGTTTCAAAAGTTAAGTCGGTATTGGTGGTAACGGTTTTCCCGTCGTAGTTGGTTACCCGTATATTTTTCCAAACGTTTACGCCCAGATTTTCCAAAAAATCTTCGGCCTTGGCAGATGCTTGGGCGCTCATCCCTTTTAAAATGCAATCGCTGGACTGGATGATATGGATTTGTGCCAAACGGGTATCCAAATCCGGGTAATCCTTTGGTAAAATGCCTTTTTTAATTTCTGCCAATGCCCCTGCCAACTCTACGCCCGTTGGGCCACCTCCAACGATGACAAAATTCATCAGGGCATTGCGCTCATTTAAATTAGAAGTCAATAAGGCTTCCTCAAAATTTTCAAGGATCAAACTCCTTAAGTTTAAGGATTGTGGTATGGTTTTCATTGCCATACTGTGCTTTTCAATTTCTGAATTCCCAAAATAATTGGTCTCAGAACCTGAAGCTACCACTAAATAATCAAATTTAAGTTCCCCAATATCGGTCAACACTTTTCTATTTTCGGTATTAATTTCCTCAACATTTGCCAATCTAAAATGAAAATTAGGAAAATCCTTTAATATTTTTCTGATAGGATACGCAATAGAATCGGGTTCCAATCCACCTGTAGAGACTTGGTATAACAAAGGCTGAAATGTATGGTAGTTGTGCCTATCCAACAATACCACTTGTACTTCTTGCATTGATAATTTTTTTGCCAGTGAAATTCCGGCAAAACCACCGCCAATAATTACAATTCTAGGGTAACTCGTTACAGGTATGTTCATATGCTAATTGTTAAAAACAAAGATAATATAAACATATAAATTTATGGGCTCTAAATTCTTTATTCAAAATAGGTTTTGTAAATTCGTAGCATGAAACTAATCGATTAAAAAAATCATGGGTAAATACGATATTATTGTTCTTGGAAGTGGTCCTGGTGGGTATGTAACAGCTATTAGAGCATCGCAATTAGGTTTTAAAACTGCTATTGTTGAAAAGGAAAACCTGGGTGGTGTATGTTTAAATTGGGGTTGTATTCCAACAAAGGCCTTATTAAAATCTGCGCAAGTATTTGAATATTTGAAGCATGCGGGAGATTATGGCTTGTCTGTTAAAGATTATGACAAAGATTTTGGTGCCGTTATAAAACGTAGCCGCGGTGTTGCAGATGGTATGAGCAAAGGCGTTCAGTTTTTAATGAAAAAGAACAAAATTGATGTTATAGAAGGTTTCGGCAAATTGAAACCGGGCAAAAAGATTGACGTTGATGGCACTGAATATAGTGCCGACCATATTATTATTGCTACCGGAGCGCGCTCTCGTGAATTGCCCAGTTTACCACAAGACGGCAAAAAGGTAATTGGCTATAGAGAAGCCATGAGCTTACCCAACCAACCAAAAAAAATGATTGTTGTTGGTTCTGGAGCCATTGGTGTAGAGTTCGCCTATTTTTACAATTCCATGGGAACTGAAGTGACCATTGTTGAATTTTTACCAAATGTGGTGCCTGTTGAAGATGAGGATATTTCCAAACAATTAGAGCGCTCCTTCAAAAAAATCGGTATCAATATCATGACTTCTGCCGAAGTCACCAAAGTTGACACTTCGGGCGATGGTGTAAAAGCCACCGTTAAAACCAGTAAAGGCGAAGAAATTTTGGAGGCGGATATTATACTATCTGCCGTTGGTATCAAAACAAATATTGAAAATATTGGATTGGAAGATGTAGGTATTGTGGTTGACAGAGATAAAATTATTGTCAACAATTTTTACCAAACCAACATCCCTGGGTATTACGCTATTGGCGATGTAACACCGGGGCAAGCCTTGGCACACGTGGCTTCTGCAGAAGGTATCTTATGTGTTGAAAAAATTGCGGGCCAACATGTTGAAGCACTGGACTATGGTAATATTCCCGGGTGCACCTATTGCGCTCCAGAAATTGCAAGCGTGGGTTTGACCGAAAAGCAGGCTAAAGCAAAAGGTATTGAGATTAAAGTTGGGAAATTCCCGTTTTCTGCCTCTGGAAAAGCCAGTGCAAGCGGAAATAAAGATGGGTTTGTAAAAGTTATTTTTGATGCTAAATATGGTGAATGGTTAGGTTGCCACATGATTGGTGCTGGCGTAACCGATATGATTGCTGAAGCTGTTTTAGGCAGAAAACTTGAAACCACAGGGCACGAAGTGTTAAAAGCCATACATCCGCATCCAACTATGAGCGAAGCGGTTATGGAAGCGGTGGCCGATGCCTATGGGGAAGTGATTCATTTGTAAATAAGCCCCACCTAGCCTCCCCGAAGGGGAGGAACTCTTACTCGGATAGATAAAAAGACAAAATGCGATTCAAAAAATTGAATCGCATTTTTTTTGTTTAGAATCTAAATTTAGAACCTAATGTAAATGCGTTTTTTGACCCAAAAGTATAATCGTTATTAAATGGCATATCATCTGTTAATTGATAATTAAACTTCGCTTCAATTATAAAATTTTCATCAACATCATATTGAATGCCAAAAGTAGTATATAATGATGGACGAGAGAGCATCCCTTTAGTATTTGTATATAGATCAATTTTTGGGCCGATTAAAATACTAACCTTTTTAGCGATGTTATACTTCAATAATAAAGGAAACTCAAAAACCGCATAATCACCCCCTATTCTTGTTTGCATGTCTTGCTTAAAATATAAATGACTGTTAAGCTTTATTTCATTAAAATAATTTGAATATTCAACAGTATTTTTTTCTTGATACTCCAAACTATCTTTCTGCACATCTTCTTGTGCCACCATGTTTAGAGTAAATATTATAGACATTATAACTATTAGAACTTTCATAGTTTTAATTCAATTCCTAATACGAGTACATCTACATAATTTGGAACAATAGTCGTGAAATTTAAATCTGAGTAACATTTTTTCATATTAGAAATGCTTTATTGATTAATAAAAACAAATCTATTGCGATATCTTGTTAAAATTCTCTCAAACAAATCACAAATAAAATTAAAATATTAGTTAAGTTAATGTGAAATTTCTTAAAATATTAGGAAGTGTAATTTTTTTTATATTCACTCGTTGTGTACTTGAAAACTTCTTGTATTATTGTTTAAATAGTTACAACTAATGACCCCTCCGCCTATCGGCACCTCCCCTTAAAAAAGGGGAGGAATTATTTAGGTAATTATTTTTGGGATTTGAAATTCTTAATTTAATTTTTCCTTGTACTTAAATTCATTTGAGTAAGAGTTCCTCCCCTTCGGGGAGGTTAGGAGGGGCATAGACTCTGAATGGCCAACTCATAACTCTGCAACCCAAAACCAAGAATAACACCTTTTGCGTGAGCAGAAATATATGATTGGTGCCTAAATGCTTCCCTACCAAAGGTGTTGGAAATATGCACTTCCACAACGGGCGTCTCTATGCTCTTTACCGCATCTCCAATACCTATGGATGTGTGGGTATAAGCGCCCGCGTTTAAAATAATACCATCATAACTAAAACCTACTTCTTGTAATTTATCTATTATCAGTCCCTCCACATTCGATTGAAAATAATCCAGTTGTACTTTAGGGTATTTTTCTTTTACGGTATCAAAAAATTCAGTGAATGAAAGGCTTCCATAAATGGCTGGTTCGCGTTTTCCTAACAAATTTAAATTAGGTCCGTTGATGATAATCAGTTTTTTCATGGGGTAAATATATTAAATTTTGGGCATAAAAAAACCGAAGGATGAGCTTCGGTTTTTAATTATATCAAATTATAAAATTAGAATTTGTATCCAATTCCTGCAAAGAAACCACTTAATTTAACAGAAGTTCCGCTTGGAGCATTTTCAAGTAGGTTAGCCAAACCTAAATTATATCTCGCTTCTATTAAGAAATTTTCAGTAATATCATAAGCAACACCAGCTTCTAGACCGTAATTAAAAGATTTTGAACCTTCCTCTGTGTCAAGTAGAAATCCTAAAGTTGGACCTACCAATACATTGAATTGTTCTGATACAGGGAATTTAGCCATAAGCGGAATAGCTATTTGATCTGAATCTTCTATGGACACATATAAAATTTCGGGTTGAAAAATAAACGATTCAGAGATTCCTATTTCGGCAAAACCTCCAACATAGAATCCTGTTTTTGAAGTTGAAAGATTTCCATCGTCATTTTTCAGTCTAGCAGAAGCAAAATCTGCGCCTCCCTTTAATCCGAAATGAACTTCTTGAGCATTCACATTTGTTAATCCTAAAACTGCAATAGCAGCACTTAAAAATAATTTTTTCATAATTTTAAATGTTTAATTTGTTTATTCAAAACAAACTAAGTTTTTTTTTCCCACACAGACAAATTAAATGTTATATTTTTTAAAAATTTAATCTGAATAATACGCATTTAGAGGAGTCATGGCTTTATCTAAATATACTATGGAATTGTACTATTTTTACATCTATTAAATGACAGGCATATACGTTTTCAGTCTATATAAATGATATACTACAGTGAAATCCATCTGACCAATAAACCACAAAAAAAAGTGCCCGTTGTGTGTTTACCAAGTTTATTTAGGTTTGGACCGTTGATGATGGTGATTTGCTTTTTATGCTTTAAAAATATTTATTTTTGGGCATAAAAAAACCGAAGGATGAGCTTCGGTTTTTAGAGAATGTCTATAGGATTTAAGGTTGGAAAATAACTCCTATATTAAATGCTGAAGTAGCATTGAATACACTAAAATCTTCATCAAATAAATCAATAAAGCCATTATATCCCTGATATTGGATGTATAATTGTGTATCGTCCGCAATATCAAATTTATATCCTATTCCAACACCTAAACCAGCATCGAAAGAACTTTTTATTTTATCTTTAGCATCGAACTCTCCAAATGGCGTATCAGCTTTAGCACTAGCTAAAAAACCAATAGTAGGACCAAAATTCAAGAACCAATTTCTATTGGAACCAAAGTGCCAATTAGCATGCAAGGGGACTGCAATATAATTCAATTTATCAATGTAATCTTGACCAGATTGGGTTATTTTAGTTCCTTTAGAATCATATATAATACCTGAACGGATGCTCCAACGGTCACTAAAATAGTATTCGCCTATAACCCCAGCATTAAAAGCGGTTCTAATTTTATTGCTTAGGTTTTCAGAACTTGAATAATTTGATAAATTTAGCCCTATTTGTGGAGCAATTGTAAAATCGCCAGAACCTGACTGGGCCATCACATGCGATAATCCAAGTACTGCAAATGCAGCACACAATAATAATCTTTTCATAGATTTCTAAAAGTTTAATTGGTTAATAAGGCAATAAATTAAACGTAATTTTATTAAAAAACAAGAAAATAATTATAAATTTTATGATATTTTTCTTATAACATATTTAGTTTATAATTAAATGATTTTTATCACTTTTTTTGTAAAAAAAGAATACTAATTTAATTTATTTTTACAGAATGAAATGGCAACACGCGCTAAAAGATTATCAGCTATACCTAAAAATAGAACGCGGTCTATCTAAAAATTCCATCAACAGCTACACTTTGGATGTTCAAAAGCTGATTGCTTATTTAGAAGCCCACGGTATGCCTGATTCGCCCGTTTCGATAACCACCGAAACCATTCAGCAATTTATTTATGAAACCGCTAAAACTGTAAATGCACGTTCCCAATCGCGTTTGATTTCTGGCCTGAGAAGTTTTTTTAATTATTTGGTTTTTGAAGATTATATAAAGTCCAATCCTCTAGAACTTATAGAATCGCCAAAAATTGGCAGAAAACTTCCTGATATACTTTCTGAAGAAGAAATTGATAAGCTCATTGAGGCGATTGATTTAAGCAAACCTGAAGGTGAACGCAATCGGGCTATGTTAGAAACCTTATATGGCTGCGGTTTGCGTGTAAGCGAACTCATAAATCTAAAAATATCGGATTTGTTTTTTGACGAAGGTTTTATTAAAGTAACAGGGAAGGGCAATAAGCAACGTTTTGTGCCCATTGTCGGTATTACGCAAAAATATATCACTATTTACAAAAAAGAGAGACGTTCCCACTTAGCGATTCAATCTGGCCATGAAGATACTTTATTTTTAAATAGAAGAGGAAAACAGCTTACCAGAGCCATGGTTTTTACCATTATAAAACAATTGGCTGAAAAAATCGGACTTAAAAAAAGTATTTCCCCACATACTTTCAGACATTCGTTTGCGACCCACCTATTGGAAAACCATGCAGATTTGCGCTCTATTCAGCTTATGCTCGGGCATGAAAGCATCACAACTACTGAAATTTACGTCCATTTGGATAAAACCCACCTAACAAAGGTTATTGAAAAGTTCCACCCTAGAAAATAATATGTATTTTATCGGTATTATTTGTTTTTAATCTGATTATTATTATATTTGTTGTCGATATAACAAGTATTATCGGACAATATTTATTAAATACCCATATCTCTCAAATACTAATGGATATTAAAACAAACAAGCGTACTAACAATAGATCGACAAACTCCATAGCAAGCAACTTCAATGATTTGAAAATGAAATTTGCATTAAAAAACTCGAACATTGGAATCTGGGAATTTGATGCCCATTTAAACCGGGTGTTTTTTTCGCTCGAATCAAAAAATATCATTGGCTTTAAAACAGAAGAATTTGGGTCAGACCCACAAGATTGGAACGACCGGGTACATCCAGATGATAAGGAACAATATTTTAAAGATTTTGATGATCATTTAAAAGGACTAAAACCACTTTACACCAACGAACATAGAATTCTTTGTAAAGATGGAACTTATAAGTGGATTTCAGACAAGGGGAAAATAACAGAAAGGGATCAAGATGGAAACGCCACTCGAATTATTGGAACACATGTAGATATTACCGAACATAAGGAAAGTGAACTCGCCAACGCCAAATTGTTGAAATTATTGACCCATCAGAATGACAAACTCACAAATTTTGCGCACATAGTTACCCACAATCTCAAGTCACATTCTGCAAATTTTGAAAATTTATTGGAGTTTTATGATGAAGCGGAATCAATAAAAGAAAAGGAAGAGCTTATAAAGCACATCAAGACGGTCACCGAATCTTTAAGTAAAACAATTTTTAATTTAAACGAAATAGTATCCATTCAAACCCATAAAAACGAACAAGTAAAAAACTTAAATCTATCTCTTTATATAAACAATGCGGCAAAGCTATTGGATGTTGAAACCAAACAATCAAACGCTGTGATAATCAATGAGGTTGATCCATTAATAAATATAGATTTCAATCCTGCATATTTGGAAAGTATTTTCCAGAATTTGATATCAAATTCCATCAAGTATAAACATCCGGACAGGAATCCGTATATTCAGTTTAATTCAAGTAAAACTAAAAATTATTATATAATAACCGTACAAGACAATGGTATAGGCATTGATTTGGAAAAATATGGCGAAGAAGTGTTTAAACTTTACAGAACATTCCATAAAAATAAAAACTCCGAAGGGGTTGGTCTTTATCTGATAAAGAACCATTTGGAATCTTATGGCGGCACTATTGCTTTAAATAGCGTGGTAAACGAAGGTTCTATTTTTACAATTACATTACCGGTCAAAAAAAAACCAGCTAATTGATTAACTGGTTTTTTGTTTTTATTTAGCAATATTTACGGCTCTCGTTTCCCGTATTACGGTCACTTTTACCTGCCCAGGATACGTCATATCGGTTTGTACTTTTTGTGAAATACTGAACGATAAATCCGCCGCTTTTTGGTCGTCTACCTTTTCACTTTCAACAATAACCCTAAGTTCTCTTCCCGCTTGAATGGCATAGGCTTTTTTAACGCCCGTGAAACCAAAAGCAATATCTTCCAGATCCTTTAAACGTTGAATATAACTATCCAATACTTGACGGCGCGCCCCAGGACGCGCACCAGAAATGGCATCGCAAACCTGAATGATGGGTGCCAACAACGATTTCATTTCAATCTCGTCGTGATGCGCTCCAATAGCGTTGCAAACCTCGTCTTTTTCACCAAATTTTTCAGCCCATTGCATTCCTAAAATAGCGTGTGGCGTTTCCATATCGGCTTCCGCATCTGGCACTTTACCTATATCGTGCAACAAACCGGCACGTTTTGCCAGTTTCGGATTTAATCCTAATTCGGCTGCCATAACACCACAAAGTTTAGCCACTTCGCGTGAATGTTGTAATAGATTTTGTCCGTAAGACGAACGATACTTCATTCTACCTACCATCTTAATAAGTTCTGGATGTAGGTTATGGATTCCTAAATCGATGACGGTACGCTTCCCTACTTCTATAATTTCCTGCTCAATCTGTTTTTTTGTTTTTTCTACAACTTCCTCAATTCTTGCAGGATGTATTCTGCCGTCGGTCACTAATTTGTGCAACGATAAACGCGCAATTTCACGTCTTACCGAATCAAAACACGAAAGTATAATGGCTTCCGGGGTATCATCCACTATAATCTCTACCCCTGTTGCAGCTTCAATGGCACGGATATTTCGTCCTTCACGGCCAATGATGCGTCCTTTTACATCATCCGATTCAATATTGAATACAGACACACAATTATCAACCGCTTCCTCGGTGCCTATACGCTGAATGGTATTTATGATGATTTTTTTAGCATCTTGTTCTGCAGTCAATTTGGCTTCTTCCATCGCGTTTTGAATGTACGCCATGGCATCACTTTTGGCTTCTCCTTTTAACGATTCCACTAATTGTGATTTAGCTTCTTCCGCAGAAAGACTGGAAATAACCTCCAATTGCTGTACCTGGCTTTTATGGAGCCTATCAATATCTTCTTGCTTCTTTTCCATCACTTCAAGCCGATGGTTGTAATCTTTGATCTTATCTTCTAAACTTTGGTTTAGTTTGGCGTTTTTTGAAAGCTCACTGGATACTTGCGACTCTTTATCGCGTATGCGTTTTTCAGCTTCAGCCATTTTTTTATCTCGTGATAGAATGACTACTTCATGCTCTGCTTTAAGTTCTAAAAATTTCTCTTTTGCTTGAAGAATCTTATCTTTTTTCAACGCTTCTCCTTCGCTATTTGCTTCTTTAAGTATTAAGGTTGCATTTTTTTTCGCTTCTTTCACCAGTTTGGAAGCATTGTTTTTCTCTAAGGTCTTTGCTATAATAAAACCTATTATCAGTCCTAATATTACGCCGCCCGCTATCAATATAATTGAGTTGTCCATTATTGTATTTAGTTAATTTTGATATATAAAAAAGCCTACATCAGTTTAAAATTTTGCATAAACTCCTTAAATACAAGTTTAAGGCTAACAAGCTGATCAAGGATCTGCTAGGTACTGAAATAAATTCAGCAAATACAGCATGCTTTTACAACTTAAACTCACCTTTTTTAAAGAATTAACGTTGAGTTTATCAAATATAAATAACCAATGTAGGCAGTAACTTTTAGTTTATTTTAAAGAACGTTAAGAGACTAAATGAGAATGCAACAACTTGTTCAGCGCATTTAGTTTTTCCTCTACATGCTCACTTACACTCTCTTTATCAATAGATTTCTGTTCTACTTGAGATGCAAATTGTAAGGCACACATGGCCAATACATCTTGTTTATCCCGAACCGAATAACTTTGCTCAAATTGCTTAATCATCGCTTCAATGTTTTTCGCCGCTTTTCGCAATCCTTCCTCTTGATTGGCTTCAATGGTTAAAGGATATACTCTATTGGCTATAGATAGCTTTATTTTAAGCTGTTCTGACATTGATGTTTTTTGTATTAATCGGAGAGTTGAGCAATACAATGGTCAATATCCCTAATTAATGCGTTTATTTTAAGCTTGGTTTCTCTTTTACTTTCGTCACTACCAAGCATTGTATTTGCAATTTTTAATGCTTCAAATTTTTCTTCCCAATTGGCAATATGCCCATTTTGGTTTCGAATTTCTTGCTTTGAAACCTCCAATTCTTCACTTAATTTCGAGTTGGCAAGCTTTAAAAGCTCCAATTTGTGTAATACCTTACTAATTTTGTTTTCTAAAGAATCTACAATATCTTCAATATTACTCATTTGCAAATTTCAATACTTATCTCACAAAGTTAACATACCTGCCCATAAATTACAATTGTTTTTAATAAAAATTTTATTTTTCTCATAATGAACTCATTTAACCTTTTGGGATTGAAGCGAAAATTAATCATTTTATGACCGGTTGAAGGCTTTTTTTAGTTGCATAGCATCGTTACGGAAGTAAAAAAAGACAAAAAATGGGTGCAAAAGGATCATTTTTTAGCCAATTGAAAAAGTTTAAATGAGTTCACAATTCCCCATAAACAGTGCGGTGGCTTGATTTTTGTTTTATTCTTTTGCACATTCATTTCTAATTGATAATTTAGCAGCAACTACTTATATATGCGATCCATCCTTTTCATTCTATTGGTTTCCTCAACAGTCACTAACTCACAAAACACCTTTCCGCAAGATTATTTTGCCAATCCGTTGGAAGTCCCTCTTGTTTTAGCGGGAAACTTTGGAGAATTGCGCTCCAACCATTTTCATTCGGGTTTAGACATGAAAACCCAGCAACGTGAAGGCTTAAAAGTTTTATCGTCTGCCGATGGTTTTGTAAGCCGTATCAAGATAGCACATTTTGGCTATGGAAAGGCTTTATATATTACACATCCAAATGGTTATACCACCGTGTATGGGCATTTGCAAAAATTTTCGCCCGAAATTGAAGCTTACATCAAAAAGCAGCAATATGAAAAAGAATCGTTTGAGGTGGAACTGGTCCCAACTGCCGAAACCCTGCCCGTTAAAAAAGGAAGTTTGGTGGCTTATAGTGGCAATACCGGTGGCTCTGGCGGTCCGCATTTGCATTTTGAGATTCGTGATAAGGAAGAACGCCCCATGAACCCCATGCTTTTTGGTTTGGATGTTAAGGACACTACCAAACCTGTTGTACAGGCTGTTTATGCGTATGCCCTGGATGAAAACGCTTCGGTAAACAATTCGAACACCAAACAAAAATTAAGATTGACACCTTTAAAAACGGGCGATTACACCACCGAAAACGTGGAAGCTTACGGCAATATAGGCTTTGGTATTGAAACTACCGACCGACAGGATTTGGCAGCAAACTCCAACGGCGTTTATAATATTCAAACCTTTGTGAATGGCAGCCAAAATTATGAAGTTGATTTTGGCATGTTTTCTTTTGATGAATCGTCTTGCATCAACCAATTTATAGATTACGAACATTATATGGGCAGTAGGCAGCGTATCCAAAAACTGTTCAGAAAAAACAATCCGCTCAGTATCTTGAAACCTATATTCAATGATGGGATTCTTTCTGTAAAGGACAGTACCTCTTCAGTATATAAAATACGGGTATCCGATTATAAAAACAACGAATCGGTGGTTACCATCAATATTAAAGGCAAAAAATCTTCCATTTCAACTCCTAAGCCTGAAAAAACAACACCTTATTATATAGTGGCCGATCAATCGACCAACTTAAAATCCGGAAATGTATCGGTCGATTTTTATCCGGATACTTTTTACGAGAATTTTTACATGGATTTTGATGTGAAGAATGACACCTTAACGCTTCATAAAGATGTGGTGCCGACACGAAAAAATTTTACCATAAATTATGATATCAGCAATTATAAAGATGCCGACAAAGACAAACTTTTTATTGCCAGATTGGTAGGTTACAAAAAATACCCATCGTATTCCTTCACTAAAAGAAATGGCAATGTGTTAACCACCAGTACCAAAACATTGGGCACTTATGCGCTTGCATCCGATACGGAGAAGCCAACCATTTCCGCATTAAACTTTAAAGACGGCCAATGGTTAAGCGATTTTAGATTTTTAAAAGTGAAAATTGATGATGCGCTTTCTGGAATTTCAAACTACCGCGCCACCGTAAACGACCAATGGATTTTAATGGAATATGAGTACAAAAACAAAACACTTACTTATGATTTTAATGATAATGTGGTTGGTAATGGCACCAATAATTTCAAGATAATTGTAACCGATAATGTTGGAAATAGTGCTACTTTTGAAGCAGTATTCTATCGAAAATAAAACTTGATACACGTTTGAAAACACCTTTTCTAGTTTCTACACTCCTTTTTTTATCAATAATATGTGTTGGTTATTCGCAAACGGCTACCATAAAAGGTATTATTTTAGATGAAAATAACCTCCCCATTATAAATGTAAATATTAAAGCAGAAACAAAAGGCACCGTTACTAACGCCAATGGTTTTTATCTTTTGGAAATTCCTGCAAACCAAGATGTTTCCGTAGAATTCACACATATCTCACATAAAAAAATAGTCAGCGTTTTTAATTTAAAAAACGCTGAGGATTATGAATTCAACCCGGTAATGAGTACTTCCGTTGAGCAAATTGCCACCGTTATTGTTACAAATAAGCGACAAAAAGAAGTTGAGGGCATCATCACGTTGAAACCAGAAACCATTCGTAAAATCCCTGGTGCCAATGCAGGGGTTGAAAATTTATTGTTGACCCTTCCCGGTGTAAGCAACAACAACGAATTAAGTACCCAATATTCGGTACGTGGTGGTAATTATGATGAAAATTTGGTGTATGTAAATGATATTGAAGTATATAGGCCGTTTCTGGTGCGTTCTGGCCAGCAAGAAGGTTTCAGTTTTGTAAATACGGATTTGGTGCAGAACGTCGATTTTTCCGCAGGTGGTTTTCAAGCCAAATATGGCGATAAATTATCGTCTGTACTGGACATCACTTATAAAAACCCGTATCAATTTGAAGCGAATGCCGATTTAAGTTTATTGGGTGGCAGTCTATCTGTTGAAAGTATCAGTAAAGATTCCAAATTCTCTGGTATTGTTGGTGTTCGCTACCGCGATAATAGTCTGTTGGTAGATGCGCAACAAACCCAAACCAATTTTGTGCCCATATTTGCCGATGCCCAAGCTTATTTTACCTATAAATTCTCCAATAAATTCCATTTGGGTTTTTTAGGGAACGCTTCCATCAACAAATACAATTACCAACCACAAACACGTCAAACCAACTTTGGCACGCTTGCCGACCCTATTGCGCTTCTTGTTTTTTACGAAGGCCAGGAAAAGGACCAATACCAAACGTATTTTGGCGCCTTTAAAGGAACTTATTTTGCTAATGATGATTTAACCTTAAAACTTATTGCATCCAGATATCAGACTACTGAAGAAGAATATTTCGATATTTTGGCACAATATAGGTTGGGGGAAGTCAATACCAATATTGGCGATGAAAATTTGGGCGAGGTGGAGTTTAGCAGAGGGGTTGGGAGCCAGTTGAACCATGGGAGAAACGATTTGGATGCCCTAATTACCAATATAGAGCATAAAGGCGATTTTAAAATTAATGATAACCGATTTGAATGGGCTGTTAAATATACCAATGAAGATATTCGCGACCGTCTTATTGAATGGGAAGTTATAGATTCCGCTGGGTTTTCACTAAGACCACCAAAAACAATACCTGCAAACGAGCAACCGTACATACCTTACAGCGGCCCATTAGAACCGTTTACCAATGTACGCGCCACCAATTATACCCAAATTAACCGATTGCAAGCGTATGCACAATGGAGTAAACGTGCTACTTTGGGCACTAATGATGTTTGGTACAATGCCGGGGTTCGTGTACATAATTGGTCGGTAAATGGGGATAATGTTTCCTCAAAAAGCCAAACCGTGTTTAGCCCAAGAGCGCAATTCGCCATCAAACCGTATTGGGAAAAAGATATGTTGTTTAGAATAGCGGCAGGTATCTATTACCAACCGCCGTTTTATAGAGAACTTCGCGATGCCAATGGTGTGGTTCAACCAAACGTAAAAGCGCAACAATCGTTTCATTTGGTTTTGGGAAATGATTATAGTTTTAAAATGTGGGAACGTCCTTTTAAACTCACTTCCGAAGTTTATTATAAAAACCTTTCGGATGTAAACCCTTATACGTTGGAAAATGTTAGAATTCGATATGCGGCTGATAATAATGCCAAAGCTTATGCTTACGGATTGGATATGCGATTGAATGGGGAGTTTGTACCGGGAACCGAATCGTGGTTTAGTTTTGGATACTTAAAAACTGAAGAAAACATTGATAATAAAGGCTATATTTCTAGACCTACCGACCAACGATTAAAATTTGCGGCACTGTTTCAAGATTATGTGCCCAACGTACCCAACATGAAGCTGTATTTGAATTTAGTTTACAATACAGGATTGCCGGGAGGTTCGCCAAGTTATGCCGACCCATACGACTATCAAAACAGACTGCCAGATTATAAACGTGCCGACTTAGGGTTGCAATTTGTATTGGTGGATGATAAAAAACAGTTTAGCAGGGGTTGGAAAAAACCATTTAAGGAACTCACTTTTGGTTTTGAAATCTATAACATATTCGATGTGCAAAACTCCATTACCAATACTTGGGTAAGAGATGTGTACACAAAGCGTCAGTACGGAATACCCAACTATTTAACGCCACGGGTGTTTAATGTGAGGACTACAATGAAGTTTTAGTTTATCCAACACGGTGTATCTCTTACCTTTTTTTCGCCTGTAAGCAAATCTATTGTACCTAATACACATGAGTTTTCTTCATTTTCGTACGTAGCATATGCATCTAAAATTAAATTGCCTGTGGTTTTATCCAAAGAAATACCATTATAACATAATGTATTAAGCCCAGAGAAAGCAATTAAGGATGCTAAGGCACGATTTTTATCATTAAATTTCAAATCACTCCGATTGGTGATTTTTGCGATTTGAGAAGAAAATGCTCTTTTTTCTATAGCAAATTTTATATTTTCTTTCGTTAAATAAGTGTTTCGTGGTAAATTAAGTGTTGGATAAAGCGCATTGTCCTTTTCTATTTTAACAATAAATTGGTCACAATTATATACTACAGCCCAACCTATTTTAATTTTATAACAAACACGTATAGAAATCCCATCTGCCCAAGAGTTTAAATCTACATATTGAAGTTCAATATGATTATCAAAAAAACCTTGATTGATATTATTCTTCTCTTGAATTAATTCCTTCCAAATATTATAATACTCATTACAAATATCAGACGTACATATTTGCAATATTTGGTAATCCGGTTTCTCATACTCAACACAAGTTGTATTTCTAATAGCGTTTTCACTACTGCATCCGAGAATTATAAAAATAAAAATTATTGAAAAAAAAATATGATATTTCATTTTTAAATTTTTAAACAAGATGCAAAATTCTCACATAGGTTGCGTCATTGTTCCAAATTATCCCACAAATTCCTTTAAAACCCCAACCACATAATCCACTTCTTCCTTGGTATTATAAATACTGAACGAAAATCGGATGGAAGGTTTTTGCAAATCCTCAG
Organism: Mariniflexile sp.; assembly: GCF_052728615.1. NCBI lineage: Bacteria > Pseudomonadati > Bacteroidota > Flavobacteriia > Flavobacteriales > Flavobacteriaceae > Mariniflexile > Mariniflexile sp. The sequence goes on from NZ_JBFVFE010000008.1 coordinate 40,590, forward strand.
CACTTAAAATTTCATTCAACACATGGGAATTCTGTGAACTTCCACTTTGGCAAGCACTTCCTTTGGAACAGGCAATGCCTTTTAAATCCAATTGAAACAACAACATGGCTGCTTTTTTTGGTGGTATGGGCAAGCATACATTTACCAAGGTATAGGTGCTTTTTTCCAAATCAGCAGAGTGTCCATTAAACGTGGCATTCGGTATTTCTGTTTTAATTTTATCAATAAAATAGTGTTTTATACCTTTTATATAGTCCGTTTCTTTTTCTAAATGGTCGTAAGCACTTTTTAGAGCGACTTCAATACCCACAATATTATGGACGCTTTCGGTTCCTGCCCGAAGGCCTCGCTCCTGCTCGCCTCCAAAAATTAATGGCTTTAAACGCGAATTCTTTCTTATAAAAGCAAAACCCACCCCTTTGGGCCCATGGAATTTATGCGCTGCTGCTGTTAAAAAATCAACTGGGATGTCTTGTAAATCCATTTTATAATGCCCCACAGATTGTACGGTATCGCTATGGAACAAAGCATTGTAGGTTTTGCATAATGCCGCTACATACTTCAAATTCAAAATAGTGCCAATTTCATTATTGATGTGCATTAAACTTACCAAGGTTTTGGTCCCACTTTTTAAAAGTGTTTCCAAATGCCCATAATCAATATCCCCATCTGGTGTTAAATCAACAAAACTGACGGTTATTTTATAATCTTTAACCAGTTGGTATATGGTATGCAACACCGCGTGGTGTTCAATTTTAGATGTAATAATATGCGTTATTTTTAAATCTCTAACGGCACTTAATAAAATTAAATTATCAGCTTCGGTACCTCCTGAAGTAAATATAATTTCACTTGCCGAAACATTTAAATACCCAGCAACCGCTTTTCTCGATTTTTCAATTAAACTTTTAGACGACCTACCAAAACTATGCGAAGACGAGGCATTACCGTAGTTGGTTTTCATAACCTCTACCATAGTAGTTATTACTTCGTCCCTAATTTGGGTAGTTGCAGCATTGTCAAAATATACGTTTGGCATGTCAAAATTTTAGTTTACAAAAATACTTAGAATAAAATTATTATTAATAAGCTACGTTATAATTAACAATTCGTTTATTTTTGCCTTAAAACCCAGACCTGATGCGTAAGTTATTTTTTGTTGTTTTTAGTATGTGCTTATTCAGTTTTTACACCTGTGATGATGGGGATATCATTACCGTGGAATTTAATTTCGACAATACCTTCAAAGCCTGTGGTACCACTGGTTTGGTTTTTTATAAAACAAAAAATGATCCATCGGAGTCTTTATCAATTAAGATAGCGGACTTAAAAATTAGTGATATTATTGCCGTTGGTGCTGAGAATACTTACAAAGCCAATTTTCAACTAAGCGCAACCAATGCATTTCATTACATAACCTACAGTAATGCCACCCTGCCTGTCGATTTGTTCTGTAATGACATACCGCTCTCTGAAGTTAAAATTACCAAGGATATTAAAAGCACCAGTGGAAATGTGTCCATTCAAACCGTACTGACCGAAGATGATAACGATGGAATTCCGAAAGCTTTGGAAGACCTGAATGGGAACGGGAATTTTGAGGATGATGATACCGATGGTGATGGCATACCAAATTATTTGGATGAAGACGACGATGGCGATAATGTGCTGACCAAAAATGAAAAACCAGACCCCAATAACGATGGCAATTTAAGCGATGCCCAAGACACCGATGGAGACGGTATTCCCGATTATTTAGATCCAGATGATGATGGCGATAATGTATTAACCCGTGATGAAGAAAACGACACCCAAGACCAAAACCCTGCTAATGATACCAGCTTAAATGGCATTGCAGATTATTTAAACCCTGCAGTATCCACCAAAATGGCTGCAACAAAATATAGAGAACACACCATTTACAAAACCTATGTGGTTACATTAACGGTTTCAAATTTCGATTTGGAAATTATATCGCTGGATGTTTTTGATTTTGGTGTTTTAGACGATAGCATCATCCCCACAGAAAATAAAAGCAGAAAAAAAACGCCTCCTTTTAACTAATTTTCAACTGGGTTTTGGTAAATGTAAACCTCGGTGGCGCCTACACCATACTTTTGGTAATTGGCATCGTAGAATTTAATGTTGCCATAGCGTCCCAATAAATATTCCAGTTCTATTTTAAGAACCCCTTCGCCAACGCCGTGAATGAATACCATTTTTTGTATGCGTTTTGAAATGGCAAATTCCAACTGGCGTTTTGCCGTATCCAATTGAAGCGTTAGCATCTCATGGTTGCTCATTCCCTTTGCCGATTTTACCAATTGATTGATATGCAAATCCACTTCCATAGTCGGTTCATAACGGTCTTTAGCGCGGGTTTTTGGCTGTTTTCTTTTGGCTGATCGTTCTTTATCGTTGATGGCGGCCTTTACATCTGAATGCGATAAAAATTCATTTTTAATGGCGTTCTTTGATGCCTTTTTAACCAATTCATGGCTTTCAAAATCAAGTAAAAACCCATCACTTGTTTCAATGGTAATGGTAGCGCCTTTTGTCTTCTTTACAGTGCCAGACATGGCTTCATCCAACACCAAAACGGCATCGCCTACTTTAAAAGTCATTGTTTTCATTTTGGTTATTATCAAAAGTATCTTCGTCCGTTCTACTGGGAATGCTTCTGGAAATTCTGTAAATCCCCACCATCAACAGCACAATCCCACCTATTAAAACATACTCGTTTTGTTCCGTTCCGGTTTTAGCATATATGGCTACAACAGCTCCAAGTACTATAAAAAGATAGTTTAAATATTTCATAAATAAAAACATCATTTAAAACCATAAAATTACTATAAAATTTAGAGTTTTTGAATGTATTTCAAAACTAATTAACGTGAATAATGGATAACCCTATTGAGCCGAAAATGCCCCTTCCCCAACCCTAAAAGGTGATACATTTTCTACATTTCAGGAATTTTTCCACCTTTTAGGGAGGGGAAAAAGAAAAATTCAATCTTAATTTTCTTATCTGTTATTCACATTAATTAATAAATTTTATACGTTTAAATGTAATATTTTAACGTTAAAATACATTTCATTGAAAATATTTCATATATTAGTCCCGTAAATTGTTATGCTCTCAAATAAATCATGCTCAATAGATTTTCAATTAGTGTTCTGTTCATTTATGGATTTTCTTACGGACAACTTTCTGTAAGGAACAACACGTATGTGTTTGTAAAAGATCAAATTGTGTTTGTAAAAGACGCCATTAATTTGAATGAAGCAGACAGTAGAATTTATTTGCGAAATGAAGCCCAAATTATTCAAGGGACTGGCACAACAGGAAACTCAGGAATTGGGGAATTAAGCGTGTATCAAGAAGGTAATGTTGGGGAATATGAATATAATTATTGGTGTTCACCTATTGGCAGCAAAACCAACAATTCGGTAAATAATCCTTTTGGAATTTCTTTTTTGAACGAAGCAACAGGACCAACTACTTCAACTCCAGCAAGTTTTAACCATAATTCTAATTTTAATGGAACTTCAAGCCCATTAAACATTGAGCCTTATTGGATTTGGAAATATATAGCAGGGACTGATTATTTCGATTGGATACATGTGGAAGGCAACACTGCCATAAACCCCGGGGAAGGCTTTACCATGAAAGGAACCATAGGCTCTGGCGATGCGCAACGCTATGATTTTAGAGGAAAACCAAACACGGGAACTATAGGCGTTAGCGTTTTAAACAATAAACTATCGTTGGTAGGAAATCCCTATCCTTCAGCAATGGATGCCGCTGCTTACATTCACGATTCACAAAATGCCTCGGTTATAACTGGAACACTCTATTATTGGGAACAAAACCCTGCAATTGATTCGCACTACTTACGGGATTATGAGGGCGGATATGCAACTTATACTATCGATGCCGCTGGTGTTGAGACATTTGTTCCTGCCGTATTCAATACCTTTAACGGCGACGGATCTATTAATGTTAGCAATACCGGAACGGGATCAAAAACCGCAAGAAGATATATTCCCATAGCTCAAGGTTTTATGGTAGAAGGCACGGCAACAGGAACTGTAAAAGCAAAAAATAGCCACCGGGTCTATGTAAAAGAAACAGCTGCTGACAGTGAGTTTTTTAAATCGTCGAACTCCAAGGAAAAATCTAAAATTAACCAATCAAGCATTGGTTTTTCAGTAGTTCCCAGTGATTATAAACGTTTTAGGATCAATGTCGATTTCAACAACACGTACACCAGACAATTGGTTGAAACTTTTCACGCTATAGCCACCATTGGATTTGATTATGGCATGGAATCAAAAATAAATGCTGATGATATTTTAAAATCGGATGCTTTTTGGTCCAATAACCCGGACGCTTTTCTTGCCGAAGCTTTACCTTTTGATGAAAATTCAACAATCCCTATTACCATAAAAGTGTCCCAAAAAATGCCTATTAGAGTGAGAATATTTGATATTCAAAATTTTGAAACCGTTCCCGCTATTTACTTGCATGATGTTGAATTGAATACTTATGTAGATTTAAAAACACAGGATTTCAATATTAATTTGGCAACTGGAAATTACACAAAACGTTTTGAGATCACCTTCAAAAACACCACTTTAGATGTTGAGGCAAATGTGTTTGAAGGCATCCAAGTTTTTCAAAACAATAACGCATCAGAAGTAACTATAGGCAATTCAAATGCCTTGGTAATTAAGTCGTTACAATTGCATGATGTTACAGGTAAACTTGTTTTACAACGTAATATATCTTCTAATGAAAAAGTGTACGCTTATTCTACAAAATCGTTAAGTGATGGTATTTACATTGCTACTTTAAGTTTAGTCACCCAACAAGTTTTCATTAAGAAAATCAGTATATCCAATAAAAAATAAGATTTAAAAAAATTCCCCACACAGCCATAAATTTTATAAATTTGGAAAAATCAGAATTAGAAAATGCGGTTAGACGATTACATGTTACCATGCTTAAACAAAAAACTTTTTGGTTTTGAGTGTATGGGCTGTGGTTTGCAGCGGTCGTTCTCCATGTTGCTGCATGGCGAATTTGCTTCGGCTTTTTATATGTATCCTGCTATTTATACCATAATCCCATTGACCTTGTTGATTATTACAAATCTTTTTTTCAAATTTAAACATTCAAATAAAATTATAAATCTATTGGCCATTGCAACGGTTGCAATAATTATTATTAGTTTTATAATCAAGAAAATCAACTAACCAAATTTTATATGGAAACACAAAAACTGAATCCCACACTCGTTTACGTTTTGGCTATCTTGGGTTTATTATGTTGCTGCTTCGGTGGTCTAGGATTTATTTTAGCCGGTATTGCTTTTTTAATGGCGAACAGCAAAATGAATGCCGTTAAAGCGAACCCGGAAAACTACGAAGCATCAAGCGTAAAAGCAATGAATACCGCTAAAACGGTTGCCTTGGTAATTCTTATTATTAACGTTATATATCTAATTATGACCATTTACCAAATTTATACCGTTGGTTGGGATGCTATTATGGAACAGTCCAGACAAATGATGGAGCAATGGCAAAACAAATAAGAACTTTATAAAAAAAGCGACCAATTGGTCGCTTTTTTGTTGTTTTAAATTTGAACTTTCATTTAATACATTACAATATCTCGTATTGTTGAAATAATTACTCTAAACCCTTCCGCCCATCGGCACCTCCCCTTAAAAAAGGGGAGGAATTATTGAGGTACTTATTTTAATGATTTGTCGTAATTGATTTTTTTTCGTGTGCCAAAATTTAATGATTCGAAATACTACTTTTCAAACTGTTTAAGCGTTTTAACAATAATGCTTAAACAATCCAGTAATTGCTCTTCAGTCATTACCAAAGGTGGGGCAAAACGAATGATGTTTCCGTGTGTGGGTTTAGCCAACAATCCATGGTCGCGCAATGCCAAACAGATGTTCCATGCCGTATCACTTTCTTCGGTATCATTAATTACAATAGCATTTAGCAAACCTTTTCCTCTAACCAAACTAACGATATTGCTCGTTTCAATATAATTGTTTAATTCACTTCTGAATAAATTACCCAATGTTTCTGCATTTTCAGCAAGTTGTTCGTCTCTAACCACTTTTAAAGCAGCAATAGCTACCGCAGCTGCCACTGGGTTTCCTCCAAAAGTACTTCCGTGGTTACCGGGCTTGATGACATTCATAATTTTATTGTTTGCCAAAACTGCCGAAACGGGATACACGCCCCCACTAATGGCTTTTCCCAAAACCAAAATATCCGGTTTTACATGTTCATGGTCTACCGCCAAAAGCTTTCCGGTGCGTGCAATGCCTGTTTGTACTTCGTCTGCAATAAACAAAACGTTGTGCTTTTCACATAATGCTTTTGCTTTAGCTAAATAGCCTTCTTGTGGCACATACACACCAGCTTCCCCTTGTATAGGCTCTACTAAAAACCCAGAGACATTCGGATTATTTTTTAAAACGGTTTCTAAAGCATCTAAATTATCATACTCAATTTTAATGAATCCTTTAGTAAAGGGTCCAAAATTTTTACGCGCCACAGGGTCGTTGGAAAATGAAATAATCGTAGTGGTACGCCCATGGAAATTATTTTCACAAACTATAATTTCAGCTTCATTTTCATCAATGCCTTTTACTTCATAAGCCCATTTTCTGCATAATTTAAGCGCCGTTTCTACTGCTTCAGCACCCGTATTCATAGGAAGTAGTTTGTCGAAACCAAAAAACTCGCAGGCAAATTTTTCGTAAGTTCCTAATACATCATTGAAAAAAGCTCTTGACGTTAAAGTTAACGTTTGTGCTTGTTGCACCATGGCATTAACTATTTTTGGATGGCAATGCCCTTGATTTACGGCAGAATACGCCGATAAAAAATCATAGTATTGCTTACCTTCTACATCCCACACATAAACCCCTTCTCCCCTGTTTAATACTACAGGAAGTGGGTGGTAGTTATGTGCGCCATACTTGTTCTCTAATTCAATTGTTTGTTGTGGTGTTAATTGTTCTAAAACAGCCATTTTAATTTTATTTAAATTGATAAAATAACCATTCCTTCTGTACCTTTATTCTTTCGAAATCCCGATAGCTATAGGGGCGAAAAAGCAGCGTGGGAGAGAAATCATCCCCGGATAGAGGCGCAAGTTAGCAAATTTTCTTAAATGTTATATGGGTTTATGAGTTTATCGGTTTATGAGTTTATTTGTTGGTGTATTTGAAGTTGCCATTCGTTAACAATATTGTCCGGTTAAAATGTTTTGTGATGACTTATCGTATTGGTTTCATTGACTTTACAGGGTTTTATACTAAGACACCTTGTTTTTTTGAAAAAAGAATAATTACGTTGATTAAAAAATCAACAATGTGTTTTGTATTGTTTTTCAATTATTTAGAATCAAGTCTATTTTCTTTATTCTAACAGCGAAGCGGTCTATAATCTTTAGTCGGACAATAATGATTCGTTAATCAAAAATCGTCAATCAAAAATCGTAAATCGTAATTCGTTTCATTACTTTTGCAGCATGTCAAAAAGAACCAAAAAGCAAGCGTTTACCAACGTTGAAGTTTTAGATGCCGGCGCCAAAGGAAAAACCATTGCCAAAGCACCAGATGGAAAAGTTATTTTTATACCCAATGCGGTACCTGGCGATGTGGTAGATGTGCAAACCTTTAAAGCACGTAAAGCTTATTACGAGGGAAAAGCCACGGTTTTTCATAAATTATCCGATAAGCGTACCACACCTGAATGCCAACATTTTGGAGTTTGTGGTGGCTGTAAATGGCAAGACATGGGCTATGAACATCAATTGTTTTACAAGCAAAAAGAAGTCACCAACAACTTAACCCGTATAGGTCATATAGAATTGCCCGAAATCACTCCTATTTTAGGGGCTTCAAATCAATATTTCTATAGAAACAAAATGGAGTTTTCTTTTAGTGATAGCCGTTGGTTAACACAAGAAGAAGTAGAATCCAATAACGATTTTGGCGATAGAAATGCCTTAGGGTTCCATATTCCGGGGATGTGGGATAAAATTCTCGATATTAAAAAATGTCATTTACAGGCAGATCCATCCAACGCTATTCGAAATGCGGTGAAGCAATTTGCTCTCGATCATGATTTTGAATTCTTCAACACTAGAAATCAAACAGGTTTGTTGCGAACCATCATGATTCGTACATCAAGTACGGGCGATGTGATGGTGGCAATCCAATTTTTTAAGGAAGATAAAGCAAAACGAGTCTTATTATTGGATTTTCTTGCTGAAACATTTCCGCAGATAACGTCTTTACAATACATCATCAACGGAAAAGCAAACGATACTATTTACGACCAAGACGTCATCTGCTACAAAGGAACTGACCATATTTTTGAGGAAATGGAAGGTTTGAAATTCAAAATAAATGCCAAGTCGTTTTATCAAACAAACTCAGAACAAGCTTTTGAACTCTATAAAATAACACGGGATTTTGCAGGTTTAACTGGTAACGAACTGGTTTACGATTTATATACAGGCACCGGCACCATTGCGCAGTTTGTTGCTAAACAAGCTAAAAAAGTGGTTGGCGTTGAAGCAGTTCCTGATGCTATTTCTGCTGCCAAGGAAAATGCACAATTAAATGGTATAAATAACGTTGAATTCTTTGTAGGCGACATGAAGCATGTTTTTAATGATGCATTTATTACGGCGCACGGACACCCAGACGTTATTATTACCGATCCACCTCGTGATGGCATGCATAAAGATGTGGTGCAACAAATACTGAATATCGCTCCTAAAAAAGTGGTTTATGTTAGTTGCAACAGTGCCACCCAAGCAAGGGATTTAGAACTTATGGACGTGATGTATAAAGTAACAAAAACGCAAGCGGTAGATATGTTTCCACAAACTTTTCATGTTGAGAATGTGGTACTTTTGGAAAAACGCTAACTGATTAACATAAACATATCAACCCATAAACTCATAAACTCATTGAAAAAATCAAGTTTACTTTTTATTCTCTTTACCATCATCGGCATTGGCATATCCATTAGTTGTGAAAGTGACGATATTTGTCCGGAAAGCACGCCAACCACACCAAGTTTAATTATTGAAGCTTATGATGCTGAAAATCCTACAAACTCAAAAGCGATAACTAAATTAGTGATTGGCGGTATTGGTAATGATAAGACATTGACCAACGGTATTATATCTGCCACAAAAATAGTGCTGCCTTTAAAAACGGATGCCAATACTACCCAATTCGCCTTTATAAAAGATGCTTTTATAAACGATAATGGAACACCAGATGATACCAGTGATGATTATTATGATGGCAATACCGATAAAATCACCATTAATTATAGTAGAGAGGAAATATATGTGTCTCGTGCTTGCGGATATAAAACCATCTATAGAAACGTAACGTTTACCATAGTACCCGATACCGACAACTGGATAAAATCAAGACAATCACTAAACGATAATCAATCTGTAGAAGATGAATCAGAAACACATTATAACATATTCCATTAATCTTATATTTTTGTTTTTGTTTTGTGTGACTGTAAATTCCCAAAACGATAGTATTGCAAAAACGGCAAAAGATTCCATGAAAATAAAAGAAAAATATGGCCTGCGTGTTGGTGGCGATATTGGAAAATTGATACGCTCTTTTGCTGATGATGAGTATTCAGGTTTTGAAGTTTCGGCAGATTATCGATTAAAAAAACGATTGTACATAGCAGGTGAATTAGGCTTTGAGGAAAAAAATACCACCAACGATTATTTGAATATTACCACGAGCGGAAGTTACCTAAAAGCCGGAATAGATTTTAATATGTACCAAAACTGGCTGGATATGGACAACATGATTTATGCCGGATTCCGTATTGGTGCCAGTACGTTTAACCAAAAACTAAACAGCTATACCATTTATACCACAGACCAATATTGGTCGCCACAGCTTACGTCTTCCGATTTAAAGGAATTTAACGGTTTAACGGCTATTTGGGCAGAACTTATTCTTGGTGTTAAAGCAGAATTGTTCAACAACCTATATCTGGGTTTAAACGTACAGCTTAAAATATCGGCAAGCGAAACCCAACCAGATAATTTTGGAAATGTTTACATCCCTGGATTTAATAAAACCTATGACAGTAGCGGTATCGGTGTTGGATATGGTTACACGCTTTCGTATCGTATTCCGCTTTATAAGAAAGATAAATAGTTCCTAGTTCATTCTCAATAAAATGTGTCAATTCGAGGCAAAAGATAAAAAAATTTATCAAGCGATATTGTTGACAATTAATTTGAAAATGAAAATGAAAATTTGAAAATATGGATTGTCCCCTTGAGGGGACTTTAGGGGTATTTTTAAAATTTGAGTGATATTTAAATACTTGAAAATCAAACATTTAAAAGACTTGTCAATGGTAGTGAATTTTACGATTGAAAATGAGTAAAATTTGTATCGAGAATCAAATTTCATTCAAATCCCCAACAAGTTGAAAGTCTTTTTAAAATTATATCTTTGTATTAAATTTTGAAAAAATAGTAATGCCTAAAAACACTTACAACATAGCCGTTATTCAATTAAACTTGAATAATACCCCTGAAAATAATCTCAAAAAATGTTTAAAATGGGTTAAAGATGCTGCTCAAAAAGGGGCGGAAGTGATCTCATTGCCCGAATTATATAGCAGTCATTATTTTTGCCAAAGTGAAGATGTTGATAATTTCGCTTACGCGGAACCTCTTTATAGCACATCTTTCACCGCTTTTAGTGCCTTGGCAAAAGAATTGGGCGTGGTTATTATTGTGCCTTTTTTCGAAAAAAGAATGGCAGGCGTTTATCATAATAGTGCATATATTATTGATACTGATGGTACAGAAGCCGGTTTGTACAGGAAAATGCACATTCCAGACGACCCGCATTTTTATGAAAAATTTTATTTCACGCCGGGCGATATCGGTTTTAAATCTTTCCCTACCAAAAAAGGAAATATCGGCACGTTAATTTGTTGGGACCAGTGGTACCCAGAAGCTGCACGATTAACAGCGCTACAAGGTGCAGAAGTCTTGTTTTACCCTACCGCTATTGGTTGGCATCCACAAGAAAAAGCACAACATGGCGAAAACCAACAAGGTGCTTGGATGAATGTGATGCGAGGACATGCCGTGGCAAATGGCATTTATGTTGCGGCTGCCAATAGAATCGGATTGGAAAAATACCTGCCAGACACCAATGGTATTGAGTTTTGGGGTTCATCATTCATTGCGGGACCACAAGGAGAAATTTTAGCGCAAGCTTCAGTAGATAAAGAAGAAATTTTAATTGCCGAAGTCGATTTAAGTTTACAAGAAAACGTTCGCCAAAACTGGCCATTTTTACGTGATAGACGCATTGATACTTATGGAGATATTACCAAAAGAGCCATTGATTAGAAATTTCAAATTATTTGTTATAGGATTTGTAAAATAAGTCACGGATTTCCCGGATTTACACAGATTTTTTGTTTCGAGATTATTTTTTAAAAGAAAAATATTAGATCCGTGAAAATCCGTGAAATCTGTGTCAAAAAAAAATTAAACCCAAAGCAAAACCAACTCATATCTAAAAGAATAGTAATGAAAAACAACTGGATATTTCCTGCGGAATGGGAAAAACAACAAGGTATTTTATTGTGTTTTCCCCATAACGGTAACGACTGGCCCGGGAAATACGAAGCCATTCGATATGCGTTTGTTGAGTTTATTAAAAAAATAGCTTCTGTTGAAGACGTTTTTTTGGTTGTTGCAGATGAAAAACTAAAAACCAAAGTGATAGACATGTTGGAACAAGGCCATGTCCCATTAAGTCGTGTCTCGTTCATCATCCACAAAACCAATCGCAGTTGGATGCGCGACTCGGGTCCCATCATCGTAAAAAATGGCACTTCCAGAAAAGCCATGGATTTCAATTTTAACGGTTGGGCAAAATATGGCAATTATAAATTAGACCAACACGTTCCTGGTAAAGTGGCGGACTTTTTAAACATTCCGTTAGAACAAGCTTTTTATAAAAACAAACCCGTTATTTTAGAAGGTGGTGCAATTGACGTTAACGGAAAAGGCACGTTAATTACTTCGGAAGAGTGTTTATTGCATCCAGATATTCAGGTTAGAAACGAAGGCTTTACAAAAAAAGATTATGAAGCTGTTTTTAAAACTTATTTAGGTGTTACTAATGTGATTTGGCTTGGAAATGGTATTGAAGGTGATGATACCCACGGGCATATTGATGATTTGGCACGCTTTGTAAATAACGATACCATAGTTGCTGTGGTAGAATCGGATCCAAAAGATAAAAATTACAAACCTCTTCAAGAAAATCTCAAACGCTTACAAGCCGCTACTTTAGAAAACGGAAAACAGCCAAAAATAGTAACTCTACCTATGCCTAAACGTTTGGATTTTGGTGGGTTACGACTTCCTGCTAGTTATGCCAATTTCTTGATTTTGAATAAAACGGTTTTGGTTCCAACTTTTAACGATGTGAACGACCGCATTGCATTAAATATACTAACCGATTGTTTCCCTGACAGAGACATTATCGGGATTGCTGCCACCGATTTTATTTGGGGTTTTGGGACATTGCATTGTTTGAGTCAGCAAATTCCTGAATAAAGTTTACTTATTTATGCGAATCAAGAGTTAGAATATTGTAACTATTCAGTCAATGAAAATTGGAGTACGCACTTGACTTAGGGGCGTTAGCCCTGTAGTATTAGTAGTAGCAAAATGAGCCATGATGATGAATTAGGGGCTTTAGCCCTGACATCTTTGATAAAATAATTATGTACGAGTTTGCCATGTTCATTGAATTTCAGGGCTATGTGATTTTTTTCATTATCTTGTTGTTTTATGAAGATAACAGGGCTACGCCCCTTTATATTTAATTAACGTTTGTATCTACGACGATTTAGGGCTAACGCCCCTAATATTGTCTTATAAATCGTAATGGGTTTTAATCTTTTCAACACTTGATTCGCATTATTTAGTAGTGAATTTGAAATGGATAAATTTTATTCCCCCCATTTTCTTATACTCACAACATCTGACGTTGGAAAATCACTTGGTACTTTTTGGGTTACTTTACCAGTTGCTGCCCATTCGGCACCTCTTTGAAACGTGGTAATAAACCCAACGCATTCCATAGAATAATCCATGTGCCCTAATGTAGAATGGAAGGTTCTGCCCTTTCCATAATCAATGGTCATCAATAAAGGTTCATGGCGTTTTGTGGCTTTATCACCAACATCAGAATATCCAGTTGCCAATACAGTTACATTCTCAGCAGGTCCACGTAAGCGTTCATACAACTCGTCCTTGGCGTGCATCCACGATGCAGGAAGTCCTTTCATGATAGGATGCTCAGGTGCTCTGGTATCTAAAACAAATTCATGTTGCGGTCCATGCGAACCCCCGTTTCCTTCACTCCTATCTTTTTGCAAAACTAAGTTGTCATCATAATATAAATAAGGGCCACTTTTTTCCGTTCTATCATCCCAACCACCTATACCAATCATTTTATTAAATGCTTCCCAATTACCCCAAGAATTATCGGCTGCATGCACCACTACGAATCCGCCACCGTTTTTCATATAATTTTCAAAATTTGTTTTTGTAGCCTCTGGCCAATTGGATGCCTTCCACCCAAAGTTTGAAATGACTACATCGTATTTTTCAAAATTAGGACTATAATTGGGGTCGGGAGTAGATTTATCAACTGCAATATGTTGTTTTTCAGACTTAATTGGGTATAAGGTTAACAACTCTTTTATATCATCAATCCCAGACATTTTGTTGTAATGCGGTCCTTGCCACGTGTAAAAGGTTCGGTCAACATCTACTTCAAACATACCTGTTTGTTCCAAATAATCTTTTAGCATCATGGTAGTTTTTGGCCATACGCCATGGCTGTTTTCACCATCAATTATTAACGCTTTTAGTTTTTGGGTTGGTTTTTGAGCTGTTGCACAACCCATTAATAAAACCATGGTGATAATAACGTAGCTGGACTTAAGCTTTTGAAATTGTAACATAGATAACCTCTTATAAATTTTGAAATAAATATACAATACTTAATCAAATGGATTCATATAAAAAACAAATTGCGCAAGGAAAAGGCTTTTAAACATTGAGCAATAATTCTCTGTAACTCTCGTCCACCAAAGCTTTTTTCATTTTTTTGGCTTTGCCCTGTGCTTACTGCGTTTAGTTTAATAATTCCATATGTAAATCATCAATTGGTTTTAATTTTGTTATGAAATTGTCCTTTGATTTAAAGTCAAGTCTAAACTGTATTTTATGTTCAGCTTTTCTAATTCCGCTTGTAATTCTTTTTGGTTTGTGTTTTTTGCTAAATTGAAAATATCTATTCGCATCAAAACGTCTTTTGCAAATACTCTTTTAGCATCCGAAAAAGTTATGGATTCCAAAAACTGTTTTGTTTTTTTCGAGTTTAGAAGTATAAGCGTGTAAATAGCATATTCAATTTTAGAAAAACCCAATAGATAACAAGTATCGTCAAGTGTATATGAAACGTAGTGCAGAAAATGAGCAGTTTCGTTTCGGATAGGCACAAGCCGAATTTTTAAATTTTTCTAATTATCTTTCTTTTCCCGATTAGCCAAATTTAATCCCGATAGCTATCGGGATGGCGACCTCGCAAAAATGCCCGAACCTTTGTGTTAGCAACGACTCGCACTATGCTTATATACGGTGTTGCCCATAGTGCTTTCCGCAATGTTGCTCAATAATCTTGTATCAAAACTTCAGTCGGAATATGTAATTTGGTGTTTAAATTTCTAATCATTTCTAAAGTCAGTTTGCGCTTTTTATTCATTATTTCGCTCACTCTACTTTTAAATCCAATCATCTCGACCAAGTCTTTTTGTTTCAAGCCCATTTGTTCCATTCTAAAATTAATGGCTGAAATTGGGTCTGGCATTCCAATTGGAAAACTCTCGTTTTCGTAGTTGTCAATAACGATTGCAAGGATTTCCAATTCGTCGCCTTCATCAGTTCCTTTTTTGGCATCAAAGATTAACTCTAAACGCTCAAGTGCATTTTGGTAATCCGTTTCGTTTCTAATCGGTTTAATTTTCATCCTAAATTTCGTTTGCGTTAACCTTATCATATTCAGCGTGAGTTCCGATAAAACGTATCCACGCAAGTTGATACTCAAAATTGAATTTAACAATCAGTCGATAATCGTTGCCTTTAATATTAAAGACAATTCGATTATCTTTTAAAATACTTGCGCTTGGATATTCTGATTTAAGGTCGTTTATAGATGACCAATTTGATTTTTCGGTTTCACGATACCACGTTTTCAATTGAAGTTCGCAGTCGCCGTGTTTTTCCCAAAAATCCGGTAATGTTCCTCTCGAAAATATTTTCACATTAAATTATTTGTCGCAAATATACAACAAAAGTTACCAAAATGATAACTCGTAATGTTTTTTCAGCATTATGGGCAACTTGTTTATATACGCAACTTTGTTCAGTATTCCGCTCTGTTTTGGGTGGCTATGCCCAAGTTTGGGTACGTTTTATTGTGTTTATTTTTTACTTCGATATGTAAAATTTTTCATATCCTATCCAAACTTAATATTATTTCACAAACTATCAAAAAGGATTTTTTATTTTCCGGTACTGGTCTCACTTGCATGCGTATAGATCATGGTCGTTTTAGGGGGTCGCAATGCCTTAATAAGCTTTGCATCATAACCCCGCGATCACGACTATCTCCTCAATAAACTTATCCGCTAACGCATCCGCTTCTGTTTGGGATTTTGCTTCCGTATAAATGCGAATAATAGGTTCGGTATTACTTTTTCTAAGGTGTGCCCAACTTTCAGGAAAATCAATTTTAACACCGTCAATAGTAGTCAATTGCTCATTTTGATAACGGTTTTCCATCGCTTTTAAAATGCCACCTACATCCAGTCCGGGGGTTAGCTCTATCTTCTTTTTGCTCATAAAGTAATTCGGATAGGTTTTTCGAAGTTGGCTCACACTCATGTTTTTATCTGCCAACAGGCTCAAAAAAAGCGCAATACCAACCAAGGCATCCCGACCATAATGCGATTCCGGATAAATGATACCCCCATTGCCTTCGCCACCAATTACCACCTTGTTTTTTTTCATTAATTTAACAACGTTCACTTCGCCAACAGCACTGGCTTCGTAAGTACCACCATGTTTTTCAGTAACATCCCTTAAAGCTCTTGTAGAACTCATGTTGCTAACGGTATTTCCGGGGGTTCTGCTCAATACATAATCGGCACACGCCACCAAGGTATATTCTTCACCGAACATATCGCCGTTTTCGTCCACAAACGCTAATCTATCTACATCGGGGTCCACCACGATACCAAAATCGGCACGTTCTTTAACTACGCGTGCTGATAAATCTGTTAAATGTTCCTTAAGTGGTTCTGGGTTGTGCGGAAATTGCCCGTTAGGTTCACAATACAGCTTTATAACATCCACGCCCAAGCGTTCTAAAAGTAGCGGAATTGCAATGCCTCCCGTGGAGTTTACTCCATCAACAACTACTTTAAATCGAGCATCTTCAATAGCGTTTACGGTTACCAATGGTAAATCCAACACCTCAATAATATGTAAATCTATATAGGCTTTGTTTTTTGTTATTTTCCCCAAACTATCCACATCGGCAAAATCCATGTTGTCACTTTCGGCTATTTCCAAAATTTTTGCGCCTTCAATTTCATCCAAAAATTCCCCTTGAGCATTTAATAGTTTCAAGGCATTCCATTGTTTAGGGTTGTGGCTCGCCGTTAAAATGATTCCGCCATCGGCATGTTCCATAGGCACCGCCATTTCAACGGTTGGAGTGGTTGACAAACCCAAATCCACTACATGGATTCCCAAACCTACCAAGGTGTTCATTACCAGTTTCTGGATCATTTCGCCCGAAATACGTGCGTCTCTCCCAACCACTACTTTATAACTGTCCTTTTCGCGTTGCTGTTTTACCCAAACGCCATAAGCCGCTGCAAATTTTACCGCATCAATAGGTGTTAAATTGTCGCCTACTTTTCCGCCTATGGTGCCTCTTATTCCTGAAATCGATTTTATTAATGTCATAGTGTTTTTTCAAATTAAAAAACAAATATAGTATTTCATATGTATTTTTTATTGTTTTTTATGGGTCATATGGTATCACTTTATCTTTTCTAGTGGTCAATTTTGCAAACTAATTATTAATTGCGATTTCAAAAGCGGAAATCTTAAATCGGAATTCGTAAATTTCGCAAATGAATTATTTAGCGCACATCTATCTTTCAGGCGATAACCATTTGGTAACTATAGGGAATTTTATGGCCGATGGTATTAAAGGTAAATCGTATAAAAAATATCCGAACGAGATTCAAATAGGTATATTATTGCACAGGAATATTGATACATTTACCGATGCCCACGAAACCGTGAGACTGAGCACCAAACGATTGCATGAAAAATACGGGCATTATTCGGGCATTATTGTCGATATTCTTTATGACCATTTTTTAGCAAAAAACTGGCATAAGTACAGCAATGTGCCCTTAAAGGCCTATGTTGAAACTTTCTATGGTTCGTTGGAAACCCATTACGAACTATTACCTTTACGGATCCAGAAAATGATGCCTTATATGCTGACCGATAATTGGCTGTTGGGTTACGCTTCCATTGAAGGGATTTCGAGAGTATTGGCAGGTATGGACAGGCGCACCAATAATCAATCCGGAATGGATGAAGCTGTTATTGAATTGCAAAAATTTTATACCGAATTTGAAAGTGAGTTTTTCTCCTTTTTTGATGAACTGATTGCGTTTTCAAAACAAAAACTGAACGAACTGATCAATAAAAACCTATGAAATCGCCATTAACAACAAGTTTGCGCAAGCAAACACCGATGAAGATAAAGCGATTCCATATGGCCATTAAAAAAACAAATATTATCTACATATGAAACACCTTGTTAAAATAACGCTATTCTTTTTTTTACTCATTGGTTGCAAAACAAACCAAAAAACCAATGTAAAAGCACGCGGTTTAATGACCCAAAAAGCCATGGTGGTGTCGGCACGCGAGGAAGCCTCAAAAATTGGCAGCGACATTCTAAAAAAAGGAGGCAATGCTTTTGATGCCATGGCTGCTACCGAGTTGGCTTTGGCGGTTTCATTTCCCTATGCTGGTAATTTAGGTGGTGGCGGTTTTATGGTGTACCGAAAAGCCAATGGCGAGATTGGTGCTATTGATTACCGGGAAAAAGCCCCTTTATCAGCTACAAAAAATATGTTTTTGGATGGCAACGGAAACGTGATTCCCGGAAAAAGCACCTTAGGGGCCATGGCCATTGGCGTGCCCGGAACGGTTGCCGGGGTGTTTGCGGTGCACGAAAAATTGGGATCTTTACCCATTGAAGACATTCTAAAACCTATTATAGAACTTGCCTACAAAGGCGTTGTGGTTACCAAAAAACAAGAAAGCCGCATTAAGCATTACCAGCCTTTTTTTCGGAAAGTAAACAAAGACTCCATCATATTCGATAAACTTTGGAAAGAAAACGATACCATTAAATATCCTGCTTTGGCTAAAACTTTGGAAAGGCTTTTAGAGCATGGTAAAGACGGATTTTACAAAGGTGAAACCGCCAGAACATTGGCTAAATTTATTCAAGACAATGGAGGCATTATCACCGAAGATGATTTGGCAAAATACGAAGCGAAATGGCGTACTCCCATTGTTTTTCAATACGACGATTTAAAGATTATTTCCATGTCGCCTCCTTCAAGCGGCGGGGTTTCTTTAGGACAGATCATGAAAATGATTGAACCTTATGACTTGCATACATTTGGGCATAATTCGGTAAAAAGCATTCAAGTGATAACAGAAGCGGAAAGACGTGCTTATGCCGATAGAAGTTATTTTTTGGGCGACCCTGATTTTGTGGATATCCCGGTGGAAACCTTATTGAGCAAATCGTATCTAACAAAAAGAATGGATGGTTTTTCTTTTGAAAAGCCCACGTCTTCCAACGATATCGCCCACGGAACCATTCAAATTGTTGAAAGCGATGAAACTACCCATTACTCTATTATCGATCAATTTGGAAATGCAATTTCGGCAACCACCACCATAAACGGTGCTTATGGCTCTAAACTTTACTGTTCTGATCTTGGTTTTTTTCTGAACAATGAAATGGACGATTTTAGCAGCAAACCCGGAGTGCCCAATATGTTTGGGGTCACTGGTGGAGAAGCCAATAGTATTGCACCACAAAAACGCATGCTAAGCTCCATGACCCCGACCATTGTGGAAAAAAACGGGAAGTTATTAATGTCTGTTGGCACACCTGGAGGCTCCACCATCATTACCTCGGTGCTTCAAACTATTTTAAATGTGCACGAATTTAACATGACCATGCAAGAAGCTGTGGATGCCCCTCGGTTTCATCACCAATGGTTACCCGATGAGATACAAATGGAGGTAAAGGGATTCGATATCAATACCATCAACCAACTTAGAAAATTAGGATATGTTATCAACGAAAAAGAGTCGCCTGTTATTGGTAAGGTCGATGGAATACTGGTTTTAAAGGACGAATCGTTAGAAGGTGGTGCCGATTATCGAGGGGATGATACGGCTGTCGGTTTTTAACTTTTTTATTTGATTAAGCCATTAGTAATTAATAATTTAGCTTCGATATTTAATGTAATTTCATGAAATCAAAAAAGATCCTAAAAATAATAACTGGAGTCATCATATTCCTAACCTTGCCCAGTGTCTTGTTTTTTGGTTTCGTTTACTTTAAATATAATGAAGATCTACCCCATGGAATCCAAGGGAAAGAAGCCGATGCGCTGGCCTACAAAATGCTTGAAGCATTGGATTATGATGCCTACAAAAGCACAAATACCATAGAGTGGACTTTTAAAAGAAGGCACCATTACAAATGGGAAAAAGCAGAAAATACCTGTGATGTATATTGGAAGGAATATAAAGTGAGTTTAAATTTAAACGATGCCTCACAGCATAAAGCGTATGTACATAGTTTTAAAGTAGATGGCGGTTTAGCCAACAAACTCATTGAAAAAGCCGTTAAATATTTTAATAACGATTCCTTTTGGTTGGTGGCACCTTACAAAGTTTTTGACAAAGGAACTGAACGCCGATTGGTTAATTATAACAATAAAAAATCACTTTTGGTAACCTATACATCTGGAGGCTCCACGCCTGGGGATTCCTATTTATGGTTGTTGGATGATACAGGCAAACCAACAGCCTTTAAAATGTGGGTATCTATTTTGCCCATTGATGGTTTAGAAGCTTCCTGGAACGACTGGACCACTACAGAAAGCGGCGCACAACTACCAACCTTCCATAAACTATTTGTTTTAGGTTTGGAAATAAATCATATTAAAGGAGTGGAATGAGTGTTCAGTCGCAGTCGCAGTGTTCAGTAGTGCGACTGCGACTGCGACTGAACACTAACTCCCCTTTTGCCCTACGAAGCGATGGCTTTCTGATTTGAACAGAATATTAAAGCTGGTTAAACTTCCATAAATTCGGGTAATATATTGTTGCAAATCTATTTTAGCTTGTTCATCCAAATCGCTGGCATTTACGCGCTGTTCCATAACACGCAATCTGTCGCGCACCATGGTTATTTTATGGAAAAAAGTATCAATTGGTAGTTCATAAGCTTTTAAACCGGTATCACTAGGTTCCAAAATCAGCTTGCCGCCTTTGTATTTATCCGCAATGGTCACAATTTCGCTGGCATCGCTCCATTTTTTCAGAATGTTTACCAAGCTACTTTCAACATCAAAAAAGCTAACGGTGTCCACATCGCCATCAGCAGCTTCTATAACATCAAATTCGCTATCCAAGTCTATGGTTTCCAATCCGTTTTCAATAAAAGTTACCCAATAATGTTGATTGGTAACGTTGGTAACTACGCCTTTTCCGTATTCTTTGTGCTCAATTCTTGAGCCTATGCCTAATAATTTCATGTGTTTATATTTATTGTTTTTTATCGGTCGCATGGGACTTCCATGTAATAATTGTTTGGGTATTGAAATTTAGTTATGGAAGTTTCATAAATATGATTTTTGTTATTGAACTTTAATTTGTTTTGCAATTATAATAAAACTTAACGAAACATTTAGGAAACCAACAAGCATTGTTAAATCTTAAATTTTTGTTAAAATACAAAAAAAGGTTTTCAAAAATAACCCCATAAATCTAAAGGGTCTAAAATCAAAAAATACACCCATTCAAGATGGATAGGTTAAAAAAAACACCTTAAAATAAACAAACTATCATTTTGTTTATTCTTACCCCCTTTAGCTATAAGGTTGCGGTTTTTTTATTGGAATTCTTCAAAAGTTAAATAATTCTAAATCTATTTTAGAGTACTTTCTTTGAAGGTTATCTTAGCAAAAAACATAAATTGACCCTTAAAAATAATAGTCATGAAAAAAATATTTTTTTTATTTGTATTCGCCTTTGGTCTAACCTTTGCAAGTAACAACCAAGTATTTGAACTTAAACAAAACGACCCAAAAGTTGGCGATGTTTTAATTATAAATTCACCCTCGGGCAGTATGTATAACCATATAGATTTTCCAAGATTAAATTTTATTGTAAAACGCGGAGGTATTGCCAATTATAAAAGTGTACAAGGAAATCATGTGGTTGTGAAGGAAGTTATTAATGATGGGGATGGAACTACCCGTGTAGTTATTGAGCGCCGGGACAAGAGTAAATTTTTTGGGTTCTTAAAAGATGTTGAGGCAGATTATATAAAATCTATTGAATCTGGTGAAATATCAAAAGCAAAATCATAAACCTGCTCAAATTGAAGCTAAAGAAGTTACAAAAAGTGTGTAGCTTCTTTTTTTTTCCAATACTGAAGGCCAAAAAGTTAATTGCTCCGTATAATTATAAACGTGTTTTTTCGTTATTGAAGAATCAAAAAATAATTATATGAGGTTAACCGCAAAAATTATTCCTGTTTTAGTTTTACTGGTTTTAATAAGCAGCTTTACTTTACCACAAAAAAATGCTGTAAAAGCCACTTCTTTTAACCTTATAAGCACGAAGATTTTAAATGATTCAACAGACACCGATTCCTCATTTGTGACTTACATTCCGTTCAAGGAAAATGCCCATGCTTCTTATTACCATGAAAAATTTAATGGCAGAAAAACGGCTAGTGGTGAACTATTCGATAACAATTTGTACACTGCTGCCCACAAAACCTTAAAATTTGGCACCCGGATTAGAGTTACCAATACGGTAAATGACTCCTCTGTTATTGTTACCGTAAACGATAGAGGCCCTTTTGTGAAAGACCGGGAATTGGACTTGTCCAGAAAAGCGTTTATGGAAATTGCCAAATTCAAACAACGCGGTTATTTAATTGTTAATATTGAAATTCTGGAAGATCCGATATGGCCTGTGTTGCGTTTTTGACTAAAACTTGATCCTTGACATAGCCCTATTGCTACCAAAACGGACATTTTAACTAACTTTCGTTCAGATTAAATACCTTAATAATTCATAGTAGTTTGTTTCTCCATACCCAAATGTTTTATTTTGGCTCTATTTTAACAAAACCCAGAATAAACTTCGTTTCTTTTTCATTGTAGAATCTGTACCTTTGCGCTCCTATCTGCCGAACAGCAGGTTAGCCTATCATTTATGAGCCAATTCGACGATTTTATTGAAGTAAAAGGAGCCAGAGTCCACAATCTTAAAAATATTGATGTATCCATTCCGCGCGAGAAACTTGTGGTTATCACTGGGCTTTCTGGTAGCGGTAAATCATCACTGGCTTTTGATACTATTTATGCTGAAGGACAACGCCGATATATTGAAACGTTTTCGGCTTATGCACGTCAGTTTTTAGGTGGCTTGGAGCGTCCTGATGTTGATAAAATTGATGGGTTGTCTCCCGTAATTGCCATCGAGCAAAAAACGACCAGCAAATCACCACGCTCTACCGTGGGCACTATTACCGAAATTTACGATTTCCTACGTCTGTTGTATGCACGCGCCAGTGATGCGTACAGTTATAATACGGGCAATAAAATGGTAAGTTATAGCGACGATCAAATTAAAGAACTGATCTCTAGCGATTTTAAAGGCAAGCGCATTAATATATTAGCACCGGTTGTGCGGTCCCGAAAAGGACATTACCGCGAATTGTTTGAACAAATTGCAAAACAAGGTTTTGTAAAAGTGAGAGCGGATGGCGATATAAAAGATATTACAAAAGGCATGATGTTGGACCGTTATAAAACACATGACATTGAAATTGTGATCGACCGACTGGTTATTGATGATTCCGCAGATAACGACAAACGACTTACCGAAACCATAAATACTGCCATGTACCATGGCGAAGATGTGTTGATGGTTTTGGACCAAGACACGAACGAAACACGCTATTTCAGTAGAAGTTTGATGTGCCCTACTTCGGGGATTTCATACCCAAATCCGGAACCCAATAATTTTTCGTTCAATTCGCCAAAAGGCGCCTGCGACACTTGCAATGGTATTGGAACGCTTTATAAAGTGAATGAAAACAAAATTATTCCAGACGATAGTATTTCAATTAAAGCAGGCGCTTTGGCACCCCACGGCCCCGAAAAAAACAGCTGGATTTTTAAGCAGTTTGAAACCATTGCGCAACGTTTCAAATTTAAATTGACGGATGCTTATAAAGACATTCCGGAAGCGGCAAAACAGATGATTTTATACGGTGGAAACGAAAAATTTTCGGTGGAAAGCAAAACACTGGGCCTTACCCGCGATTATAAAATAGATTTTGAAGGCGTTGCCAACTTTATTGAAAACCAATACAAAACGGCCGAATCCACATCTTTAAAACGTTGGGCAAAAGAGTATATGGATAAAGTAACCTGTCCGGAATGCGAAGGCACGCGACTGAAAAAGGAGTCCCTTTATTTCAAAATAAACGATAAAAACATTGCAGAACTCGCCAATGCCGATATTGTGGAGTTAACAGCTTGGTTTAACGATTTGCACCATCATTTATCGGACAAACAATTAAAAATTGCTGAGGAAGTGGTGAAGGAAATAAAAGCAAGACTGAAGTTTTTATTGGATGTTGGGTTGGATTACCTATCATTGAACCGAAGCTCCAAATCCCTTTCCGGTGGCGAAGCACAACGCATCCGGTTGGCAACACAAATTGGTTCGCAATTGGTCGGCGTCCTTTATATTTTGGACGAACCCAGTATTGGCTTGCACCAACGGGATAATGAGAAACTGATAAACTCGCTCATGGCGCTTCGTGATATTGGAAATTCCATTATTGTGGTGGAACATGATAAAGACATGATTGAAAGTGCGGATTATGTGATTGATATTGGCCCGAAAGCAGGAAAACATGGGGGCGAAATTATAAGCATCGGTACTCCAAAAGAACTTTTAACGCACCATACCTTAACGGCCGATTATTTAAACGGCAATAAACAAATAGAAATCCCGAAAAAGCGTCGCGAAGGAAACGGTAAATTTCTGGAGCTTAAAGGCTGTACAGGAAACAACCTAAAAAACGTGTCTGTTAAATTCCCATTGGGAAAAATGATTGGCGTTACCGGGGTTTCCGGTAGTGGAAAATCGACCTTAATAAACGAAACCCTCTACCCTATTTTAAACGCTTATTATTTTAACGGCGTTAAAAAACCAATGCCCTACAAAAGCATTAAAGGGTTGGAACATATTGATAAAGTGATTGATATCAACCAATCGCCCATAGGTAGAACGCCCAGAAGCAACCCAGCAACATATACGAAGACTTTTGACGAAATCCGTAGCCTATTTGCCAAAATACCCGAGGCCATGATCCGTGGTTACAAAGCGGGCCGTTTTAGTTTTAATGTAAAAGGCGGTCGCTGTGAAACCTGCCAAGGTGGTGGCTTGCGTGTTATTGAAATGAATTTTCTGCCCGATGTGTATGTGGAATGCGAAACCTGCCAAGGGAAACGTTTTAACCGCGAAACTTTAGAAATCCGCTATAAAGGAAAAAGCATCAGCGATGTACTGGACATGACCATTGATGAGGCGGTTTCGTTTTTTGAAAATATCCCAAAGATTTACAATAAGCTAAAAACGATTAAAGATGTTGGACTTGGTTATATTACTCTAGGGCAACAGAGCACGACGCTTTCCGGCGGCGAAGCACAACGCATAAAACTGGCAACGGAATTAAGCAAACGCGACACTGGGAATACGTTCTATATTTTAGATGAACCTACCACGGGACTTCATTTTGAGGATATTCGTGTGTTGATGATTGTTTTGAATAAGCTAGCCGACAAAGGCAATACCGTATTGATTATTGAGCATAATTTAGACGTTATTAAAACCGTGGACCATATTATTGATATTGGGTATGAAGGCGGAAATGGTGGCGGACAAATTATAGTGGAAGGCACGCCCGAAGAAGTTGCAAACCACAAAAAAAGTTATACGGCAAAGTTTCTTAAAAAAGGAACTGGCCTCAATGAATTAAGAATTAAGAATTAAGAATTAAGAATTAAGAATTAAGAATTAAGAATTAAGAAAATTAAAACATTGAATTCATCTTTATGTATTTTTTACAAGGGAATATGAATTAAAAAAACCGAATAATTAATAGCACGATTTTTGTTATCTTTGAAGATAGAATCAAAATTTTTTAGATATGGATTTAGAGGCAAGAAAGTACGTGTTTATTCAGAAATTATTCAGTGTTGAAGAAAGTGTTTTCGATAAACTAGAAAGTATTTTAAACAAATCAACTTCAAAAAGAATTAGCTTAAACCAATATAACAAAGAAATTGATGAAGCGAATGTGCGTATTGATGCGGGAGAGTTTTTTACCCAAGAAGAAGTAGATAAAATGGCTGGTGAATGGTAGAAATTAAGAAAGTTGTTTGGGATAAAGAAGCAGCTTTCCAATTAAAGGATATCTATAAATATCTAAAAAAGGAATCCGTCCAGTCTGCAGACAAAGTAAGAGTTACTATTATTAATGAAGTTAAACGTATTATCTAAAATCCTGAAGTTTACGGACGGGACAGATATAAAGAAAATAATGACGGCAATTATAGAGCTTTTGAAAAATACAGTTATCGTGTAGCGTATAAAGTTACGGATGCTGAAATTAGAGTATTAAGAGTCCGCCATACCAGTAGAGAGCCTAAAAAATATTAGAATTATCTTCATAAACCAATTCATTCCTTTCATTTGCCTATTAGCCAATGTTTTAATTTTAATTCTTCATCAGTTAATTGGTGTGAAATTTTATGCTTTAAACTTAAAAATTTTTAAAATCACGTACACAAATTCACATTTATTCATTCAAATACAATAAAAAAATGCGATTAGAAAAACACAGTAAAGCTTGGAACGAAATAAAAACAAACGATTCTTGGGCCATATTTAAGATTATGGGAGAGTTTGTAAATGGGTATGAGAAACTCAGTAAAATAGGCCCGTGCGTATCCATATTTGGTTCTGCCAGAACAAAACCCGAGCATCCCAATTATATTCTTGCAGAAAAGATAGCCAAAAGAATTGTGGAATCTGGTTATGGTGTTATTACCGGCGGTGGTCCCGGTATTATGGAGGCTGGTAACAAAGGGGCGCATTTAGGTGGTGGCACTTCGGTTGGTTTGAATATCGATTTGCCTTTTGAGCAGCACGACAATCCTTACATTGATGCGGATAAAAGTTTGGATTTCGATTACTTTTTTGTTCGCAAAGTCATGTTTGTCAAATATTCCCAAGGGTTTGTGGTCATGCCCGGTGGTTTTGGCACGTTAGATGAACTGTTTGAGGCCATCACATTGATACAGACACATAAAATTGAACGATTTCCTATTATTCTAGTAGGAAAACCATTTTGGGAAGGCCTTTTGGCATGGATAAAAACCACGCTTTTGGAATCTTTGGCAAATATAAATGCCGCCGATTTAGATTTAATCCATTTGGTAGATACCGAAGATGAAGTGGTAGCCATACTCGATTCATTCTATAACGGATCCGATTTAAGTCCTAATTTCTAAACTATGTCTGTTATCAAATCCAATCAACCTACAAACATATCTAACGTATTAAAATGAATATCTTTTTTTTTAGCCACAAATTTGCTTCGCCAGTTCGTGGCTTAACATTTTTAGTACTCTTGACGTGACCTACAAAAACACACATTTTTTGCCAACTATATTTTACTATCTTGCAGCCCCTTATAAATCATGAACCTTTTTGAATGTTAAATAGCAAATTAAAATCGCATATCTTCAGTTACATACTGTATGCTTTAGTGTGTTATGCGGGCTTTGGTCAAAATAAAATAGACTTAAAGGCAAGTTTTGATATTGAAAATAGGCACATAAAAATATCCCAGACCATTCAATATCAAAATACCACCCAAGATTCACTGCACACCATTTATCTAAACGATTGGAACAATAGTTATTCCACAAAAAAAACACCCTTGGCCCAAAGAATTGCCGATGAATACAGAAACGAATTCCATTTAGCCAAAAATGAAGAAAGAGGCTATTCAGTAATAACATCCATCACACAGAATGGTAAAGATTTGGTATTTCAACAATTAAAAAATCAACTGGATATTATAAAAGTTGAATTAAAAAATCCTTTAGGGCCCCATGGTTTTTATACCATCCATCTGGAATATTTAGTACACATTCCCAGTGATAAGTTTACAAGTTATGGCGTTTCCAATACAGGCGATTTAAACTTAAGGTATTGGTATATTACGCCGGCTGTTTACAATGGCAGATGGCATTATTATAGCAATAAGGATTTAGACGATCTATACATACCACCTGCCGATGTAAATCTTGAAATTGAGTACCCTTCAGAATATAAATTGACTTCAGAATTGGATGTAAGTGAAGAGGTTCAAAATTTTAACAGGCAGACCACTACATTGACCGGAAACAATATAGTAAACAATAAATTATTCCTAAATAAATTCCAAAAATTCAACAGTATTCAAAATGGGGGTTTTGCGCTTGTTTCAAACATCGACGATGTAAATTTAGAGATGATAGACAAGGTTTTGATTACTGAAAGAGTGACCAAGTTCATTCGTGAAAAACTGGGGGATTACCCACATAACAAACTTCTTTTAACACAGATCGATTATGCTAAAGACCCCATTTATGGCCTGAATTTTTTGCCGAATTTTATAAAACCGTACCCCACTCATTTTCAATATGAACTAAAACTTTTAAAAGTGGTACTGCATAATTATTTAGAAAATACGCTTCTAATAAATCCTAGGACCGAACAGTGGTTGCTTGATGGTATCCAAATGTATTATTTAATGGATTATGTTGATGAGCATTACCCCAACATGAAATTTTTAGGGTCTTTGGCCGATATTTGGGGCGTGCGTTCGTTTCATGCTGCCGATATGAAATTCAATGATAAATACATTTTGGCCTACATGCTTATGGCTCGAACCAATAGGGACCAACCCTTAACAATGCCTAAAGATTCTTTGTTGAAATTCAACTACAGTATTGCCAACAAATACAAAGCGGGTGTGGGATTGAAGTATCTGGACGACTTTATAAACCATGACATTGTTGAAAACAGTCTTTCTTCCTTTGTCATTGAAAACAAGTTAAAGCCCGTTACCGGTAAAGATTTTGAAAACTATATAAAATCCAGGACCGACAAAGATATCGATTGGTTTTTTACCGATTATCTAACAACGCGCAAAAAAATAGATTTCAAAATAAAAAAGGTGGTTAAAACAGAAGATTCCGTAACCATAACCATTAAAAACAAGCAGGACAATAGCATGCCTATTTCGCTATATGCATTAAAAAACGATACCATTGTATCTAAAACATGGATAGAGAACATTACCGAAAACAAAACATTTACCATCCCCAGAAAACATGCCAATAAACTGGTTTTAAACTATAACAACGTTATTCCTGAAATAAATGCACGCGATAATTGGAAATCGTTAAAAGGATTCTTTTTTAACAATAAACCCTTGCAATTCAGACTTTTTCAAGACATGGAAGACCCCTATTACAGTCAAGTGTTTTTTATGCCAACAGCAGAATTCAATAATATATATGATGGGTTTACCCTTGGTTTGAGAATCTATAACAAAACGGTTTTAAAGAAACCATTCAATTACAAATTTGAGCCGCAATATGCCCTAAAATCAAAGACTTTAACAGGATCTGCTTTTGTGTCCATGACACATTATTTAGAAAACAGCGGCCTCTACGCAATTAGTTATGGCTTGAGTGGAGGCTATGTTTCTTATGCCGAAAATTTATTTGTTAGGCAAATATCGCCCTCGCTGATGTTCTACTTTAGGGAGAAAGATGATTTTAGATCCAACAACAGAAAATTGCTTACCCTAAGGCATATAGACATCAATAGAGATAAAGATGTCAATAATATCCTAACAACCAACCAGCCCAATTATGGCGTGTTCAATGCACGGTATACAGATTCCAACGACAACTTGGTTCATTTCAATAAGTGGTCTACCGATTTGCAGATAGCAAAAAACTTCAGCAAAGTATCGTTTAATTATGAATACCGTCGCCTCTTTGAAAGCAATAGACAGTTAAATTTACGGTTTTTCACGGGGGCTTTTATTAAAAACAACAACGACCCCACTTCAAGCTTTTTCAGTTTTGCTTTGGATAGACCCACCGATTATTTGTTTGAATACCCCTATTTAGGACGTTCGGAATCATCGGGTATTTTCAGTCAGCAATACATTGAAGCTGAAGGAGGATTTAAGTCGAAGTTAAATACCCCATTTGCAAACCAGTGGATTTCAACAGCGAATGTGAGCACCACTCTGTGGAAATATATTTTAGTGTATGGCGATGTAGGTGTTTTAAAAAACAAGTTTGATAACGCCCATTTTGTATACGATTCTGGTATTAGAATCAATTTGGTAACCGATTATTTTGAGGTATATTTTCCTTTGTATTCCAATCTGGGATGGGAAGTGGGACAGCCCGACTACGACCAAAAAATCAGGTTTAAGTTCACCGTAGACCCTAAAGCACTCTTCGGTCTGTTCAGGCGTCGTTGGTATTAAACGTTAAACTATTGTTTAATTATTAACGGATAACGATATTCATTGATCAATTAATAATTATATTCGTAAATAGTACGTATTTTTAAAGATTTATCAATTAGATGTTCTTGATTTTTATTGTATAACACACAAACTTTAATTACTTTTGTAAAGCCTAAGTATTCCATTATATGCATACTGTACACAATTTAAAAAACAACTTATCATTTGAAGATTTTAAGGCTGAAGTTTTAACCGACTACAAAATAGCTGTTAGAAGTAGAGAATGTAGCTTGTTGGGACGAAGAGAAGTACTGACAGGCAAAGCAAAATTCGGGATTTTTGGTGATGGTAAGGAAGTGCCACAATTGGCCATGGCCAAAACCTTTAAAAAAGGCGATTGGCGCTCTGGCTATTATCGCGATCAAACCTTTATGATGGCGATTGGCGAGCTTACCAGCGAACAGTTTTTTGCAGGTCTGTACGCCAATACCAATTTAGAACTGGAACCTATGTCGGCAGGCCGTCAAATGGGTGGCCATTTTGCGACCCACAGTTTGAACGAAGATGGCAGCTGGAAAGATTTGACCAAGCAATACAACTCCAGTGCCGATATTTCGCCCACAGCAAGTCAAATGCCCCGTTTACTGGGGTTGGCGCAAGCCTCCAAGATATTCAGGCAGGTTGAAGGCATCAACACAACCAATTTTTCAGATAAAGGAAATGAGATTGCATGGGGCACCATAGGAAATGCCAGTACCAGTGAAGGGCTGTTTTTTGAAACCATAAATGCCGCAGGGGTTTTGCAGGTTCCTTTGGTTATAAGTATATGGGATGATGAATACGGTATTTCCGTACATGCCAAACACCACACCACCAAAGAGAGTATTTCAGAAGTCTTAAAAGGCTTTCAAAGGGATAATGACTATAAAGGCTTTGAAATTCTACGTGTAAAAGGTTGGAACTATGCCAATTTAGTGGAAACCTACCAAGAAGCAGCGGTTATTGCCAGAAAAGAGCACGTACCTGTTTTAATACACGTTTTAGAGCTTACACAACCACAAGGGCATTCTACCTCTGGTTCGCACGAGCGTTATAAAAATGCAGAACGTTTGGCATGGGAAGCTAAACACGATTGCAACACCAAAATGCGCGAATGGATTTTAGAAAGCGGCATAGCCACCAATGAAGCCCTTATTGAAATTGAAAGAGCCATCAAGCGGGAAGTAAGAGAAGCGAAGAAAAATGCTTGGAACACCTTTTTAAGACCTATTCTTAAAGAACAAAGCGAATTGATATCCATTTTAAAACAAGTGGCCTCGGTGAGCGTCCATGGTGTTTTTATGGAAAAAATGAAGAATAGCATATCTGCTATTGATGAGCCTACCCGAAAGGATATTTTGTCACTTGCCCGAAAAGCATTGGTACAGATTGTTAAGGAATCTTTTCCCGAAAAAGAACAACTTGCGCAGTGGATCAATAGAATGGTTGAAACCACACAGCCCGTGTTTAGTTCGCACTTACATTCTGAAACCCACCGCTCAAACATTTTGATCAAGGAAACAAAACCGTCGTATGATGACGATGCGCCCCAAGTGGATGGCCGCGTGATACTACGGGATAATTTTGATGCCATTTTTAGAAACTATCCGGAAGCGCTCATTTTTGGTGAAGACACAGGAAATATCGGTGATGTGAACCAGGGCTTGGAAGGGCTCCAAGAAAAATATGGCGAATTAAGGGTTGCCGATACCGGTATTAGGGAAGCCACCATCATTGGCCAAGGTATTGGGATGTCGCTGCGTGGGTTACGCCCTATTGCCGAAATCCAGTATTTGGATTATATCCTCTACGCCATTCAAATTATAAGCGACGATTTGGCAACCACACATTACAGAACCAAAGGTAAACAAAAAGCACCATTGATTATAAGAACGCGCGGACACCGTTTAGAAGGTATTTGGCATTCGGGCTCCCAAATGGGTGGCATTTTAAATTTGGTGCGTGGTGTGCATGTGTTGGTTCCCAGAAATATGGCTAAGGCCGCTGGCTTTTATAATACCCTTTTAAAAGGCGACGACCCTGCTATTGTTGTGGAATGTTTAAACGGATACCGGCTAAAAGAAAAGATGCCCAATAATTTAAGCGCCATCAAAACCCCCATTGGTGTTGTGGAAACCATTAAGGAAGGCAAGGATATTACCTTGGTGTCTTATGGTTCTACCCTACGTATTGTGGAGCAGGTAGCTAAGGATTTAATGGCTGTTGATATTGATGCGGAAGTGATTGACGTGCAATCGTTATTACCTTTCGATTTGAATCATGACATTGCCAAAAGCATCGAAAAAACCAATAGGTTTATGGTAATAGATGAAGATGTTCCCGGGGGTGCCTCGGCCTATATTTTGGACCAAATTCTAAACGTTCAAAATGCCTATCCCTATTTGGATAGCCAACCTAAAACACTAACCGCCAAAGCACACAGACCCGCTTATGGAAACGATGGCGATTATTTCTCAAAACCTTCTGCTGACGATATTTTTGAAGCTGTTTACAGAGTGATGCACGAAGTGAACCCCAAGGAATTTCCTAAATTAAGATGATTGGTATTTTACAACCACCAAACAATTAATACTCAAAAAAATGAAAAAAAGCTATACAGATTTAGGTCTTTTACTTCTTAGAATCGGATTTGCAGGTATGCTGCTTACCCATGGCATCCCTAAAATAAACCTGTTGTTTGAAAGCCCCATCAAGTTTGCCGACCCTATTGGTGTTGGCGAAACCACCTCCTTAATTTTAGCCTTAATTGGCGAAGTAATCGCCCCTATATTCATTTTGATTGGTTTTAAAACAAAATTAGCAACCATCCCGAGTATCATTACCATGGGTGTTGCCGTACTTGTGGTACATGCTGCCGACCCTTTTGGAGTTAAAGAAAAAGCACTGCTTTATTTAGTCGGCTTTTTAGCTATTCTGTTAATGGGTGCTGGTAAATATGCTATCGATACATCTAAAAAACGATAACTTTTGAAAGGTGCTTCCCTTGCTGATCTAAAGAAAGAGTTGAGCCATAGATCTTATGTGGATATCACGGAACTCTGTTTGCGTCTTGCCAGATCTAAAAAAGAAAATAAAGAACTCCTTACCTATTTACTCTTCGAATCGGATAACGAAGTAGGCTATATTGAATCGGTTAAAAGCTATATGGACGCCCAATTTGAACTGATAAACACAGCCAGCTATTTTTACATCCGTAAAAGTGCCCGTAAAATATTGACCAACACAAAAAAATACATTCGGTATTCACAAAATAAAGAAACTGAAGTCGCACTCCTACTCTACTTCTGCCAAAAATTAAAAGATTTCTCTCCAAGTATAACATACAGTACCCAATTGCAAAATATGTACCACCGCCAACTGCTTTTAGTTAAAAAGATAGTTGCGACGCTTCATGAAGATTTGCAATATGACTATCGTTTGATTTTGGAAGATTTGTAGTTGTAATAATCCTGTGGGTTTTAAAAACCCAGTGGGCTTGCCCCTAGGTTCTTGATTTTGGATATAAGCTTGATAAATAACCCATTTTTAAGCCAACTCCATTCATTTCAAAAAAACAGGCAGAATTATGTGCTTTGGTGCTACTGATGGCTATCGGGATTTCGCCTCAATCAAAAAAGTCTAAACCAATTCGTAATTTATTTATTGCGTTTGCCTTGCGGGAAGTTTATTTTTTAACAATATCAACTTCAAATAATTTGTCCCAATATTTGCCTGTAACAAAAATGGTTTTGGTTTTAGGGTTGTATGCAATGCCGTTTAAAACATCTAGTTTTTCATGTTGTGTTACCAACTTCTTTAAAGGCGAAAAGTCAATGACGCCAGTAACAGCACCATTTTTCGGATTGATAATGGCCACCCCATCTTTTTGCCAACGATTAGCATAAATATCGCCATTAATCCACTCCAGTTCATTGATCTCAACAATTTTACCTTTGTTGGTATATACTTGTATGTGGTCTTCTTCTGCCAAGGTTTCAGGGTTTAGAAGCCAGATATTTTCGGTGCCATCACTTTTATAAAGTATTTTAGAATCGTTGCAAAAGCCCCAACCTTCTTTACTGTTCCCGTATTTAAAGCTATTGATTTTTTCAAATGTATTGATATCATACACAAAACCAACGCCACCTTGCCAGGTAAGTTGGTACACTTTATGGTTTAAAATGGTAATGCCTTCGCCAAAATATTCCTTTGCCAGATCAACGCTTTTCAGCACAGTGCCTGTTCTGTAATCTATTTTTCGCAGTTTAGATTCACCACGCTGCCCCGTACCTTCGTACAAGGTATCATTATAAAACTCCAATCCTTGTGTGTACGAACTGATGTCATGCGGATATTCCTTTATAATCTTATAGGTGTAAACATTTGGTGCTTCATTATTTAAAATGGTAACAGTAGTAGTGGTTACTTGTTTTTCATTGTTAAAATATACGGTAGCTTCAATGGTTTGCTTTCCTAACCTAAAATCATCTAAAGACACCGACTCGCCAATTTTTTTACCATTCAAAGTATAGCTTATGGAGTCAACAGTGTGGTTTTTTTTGTTTTCTATGGAAAGCTTTAAGGTTTCATTATTGGAAACATCTCCTTTTACAGCATTCGTATTTATATTAAAATCACTTTTATTTTGTCCTGTATTGGAACCACAGGCACTAAATAATATGCTTAACGAAATGATTAATAAGTGTTTGAATGTATCCATCTGTGATTTAAAATTTAAAGCAAGATATTTATTTAAAATCAGTTTAAAAAATCATTGTGAAAATTTTAAAAGATTGTATCTTTGCAACTGGCAAGTCCTACACAACCAGCTCCTGTTGAATCCTCCAGGGCGGGAACGCAGCAAAGGTAAATGGTCGTAGCGGTGTGATGTAGGTAGCTTGCCTTTTTTTATTCCTGCGAAAGCAGGAACCTTATTTTTCCCCAAAACTTCTCTTTTTTCTCCCAATTGTCAATTTCATTCTTAATTTTACATTCTTAATTTTACATTCTTAATTATTCATTATTATGTCTAAAGTTATTTTAATTACTGGAGGCTCCTCTGGAATAGGAAAATCTATCGGTAACTATCTTACCGAAAAAGGTTTTATCGTTTATGGAACTAGCAGAACTCCTGAAAATTATAAAGAAAGTAAGTTTCCTATTTTAGAATTAGATGTAAAAAAAACTGAAACCATACACCAAGCAGTGAAGACAATTATTGAGAAAGAAGGCAAACTGGATGTGGTTATAAACAATGCCGGTGCAGGAATAACAGGGGCTATTGAAGAACTGCCTGAAGCCGAGATGAAGGCCAATTTTGATACTAATTTTTTCGGTCCCATTAATGTTATTAAAGCGGTTTTGCCGCAAATGCGCAAACAACATGGTGGGTTAATAATCAATATTACCTCCATTGCCGGTTATATGGGGTTACCTTATAGAGGTATTTATAGTGCCAGTAAAGGGGCGTTGGAACTTTTAACGGAGGCTTTTAGAATGGAGCTTAAAGACTTTAACATAAAAATGACCAACATGGCTCCAGGAGATTTCGCAACTAACATTGCGGCGGGCAGATACCATGCGCCACTTCTTGATAATTCGCCTTATAAAAAACCTTACGGTGATACTTTAAAATTGATGGATGCGCATGTTGATAATGGGAGCGACCCCAATATGATGGCACAAGCGGTTTTAAAGGTCATCAATACCGAAAACCCCAAAGTGCATTATAAAGTAGGGGCGTTTATGCAGAAATTTTCGATTGTATTGAAACGGATTTTACCCGATAAGGTATATGAAAAAATGTTGATGAAGCATTATAAATTATAACTACTTTCTCTGAGTACATGACAAAAATTAATTTTTGGAAAATAAATTACTCGCTACCTTGAGGATAACCAAGACCTCACAGATTTTGAAACATAAGTGTTAAGAAGACAAAATATTGACGAAAATTTGATGAAATAGACGAAATATTTGGTATAAACCTTTTATTTCCAATCAAACGGCATTTAATTCCCCTCTTGGGTAAATGAGATGAAAAATATAAAACCCACCCCTAGCCCCTCCAAGGAGGGGAACGATCTATCAAAAATTTTCAACTTCCGAATACTTATATTTCAAAATCTGTGAGGTTTATTTATTAAACAAGCATTAACATGCTGAATATGTGCTGTTTATGTTTTTGTTCTAAATTTTTGTCATGTACGGAAAACTACTTTCTATTAATAGCTCCCAAAAGTTGCTCTTCAAAATTTACTGAGAAAATATTGGTATTGTTATAAACTATTTTTTGATGTTTATCTACTACCAATGTTTTTGTCATGGGCTGAATGGCCAAAGCTTCAATGGATTCTTTGGGGTTTTTAAACTGATACTCGTCTTTAAACATAAAATTATTTGCCTTTAAAGCTGATTTAGGTATTTCCTGGCCGTACCCATCAATATTAATAACAATAAATCGAACTTCAGGATATTTGTTTTTAAGCTCATTCAGTTTGTAATGGCTTTCTTTAAAGTGATCGTAGTACGCATGGGACCAAAAACTGATAACCGTAGGGGCATTGATCAACGATTTAATTTCAAACTCCGAATTTTTATAATCCACTAATTTAATACTGGGAAAACTGGAACCTTCTTTCAAATTGTTTAAAGAAGATGCAAAGCGTTTCATCATTGCTTTGTCTTTTTCGTCCGTACTTATTTTCAAATAGGCATTTAACAAGGCATCATTGTTTTCGGAATTGCTGCTTTTTGATATGTAATTTGAAGTGAAATTCTTAAGCAGTTCATTTTTAACCACTTTATTGCTTACCAAGCTATCAACAAGTTTAAGTCGGTCTAAAGTATAACATAACGAACCTCTTTTGAATTTATCATCATCACTATGCATCAAATGCCCGCCCAAAGCCAAATTATTAATGCTATACTTCAAAAAAGAATTATAATGATAATAGTTTTTAAAAAAATCATCATTGTAATTAATGGTTTTCCGGTAATCGTAAAAATTGCTGGGAAGCGACTTTAAGATTTCTTCTTTATTTCCGCCATGGTGCACAAAAGGATAGACTTCTTTGCTAGAATAATAGCTATAATCAATATTGGCTTGTGCTATCTTATCAAAAAGTGGCGATGTTGTATTTTTAATTTTGAACCCTTTAAGTTTATCAAGTTTCATGTCCTTTAACGAATCGATTCTTCGTAGGTAAGCTTGTGGCTTTAATTGACAGAATTTATAAATTTTGTTTTCTTGGATCTCATTTTCCAGAAACTCATTAATTAAATAATTGTTTTTCTTGGCACCTTTACCGGTAAAAACCAACGACTCATCAAACTCTAAGGTGTTTAACCTTAAAAGCAGACTATCCTTAGGCTCTAACAAAACCATTTGGACTTCGCCACCGTGGTAAAACGTGTATAAACCCGCTTCTAAATCGTTTACTTTATAAAGAAACCTATTCCTGTTATCTAGTTTTATGGTATCAATGACTTTCTCAGATTTCAATAAAACCACAAAATCATTGTTGGGGTTCATAATCTCCCCCCCAAAATAAGCATTATTATTTTCTGCATCATTGCCATCATTTTTGCAATTAAACAGTGTTAAAATGAGTAGTATGCTTAAGTATGTTAATCTCATAAATCCCTCCTGGGTGTATTCAAAGTGAAATCAATTGCAGTACAAAAATATAGGTTGTGTTTATATTGTGCTGTTAATGCGCTGTTAAAAGTTAGCCAACTAACCCCCAAAGGGGATTCTGCCTGTTTCTGAGGAAGGCTCTTTTCTCTTTATTCTATATTCTTTAATTTTAAGGATTACCATACTTCAAAATTCAAAATTCGTTAATCGTTAATCGTTAATCGTTAATCGTCAATTGTCCATCGTCAATCAAAAATAGATTTAAGTTTCCGCATCCGGTTTGAATTTTCTACTTTTGCAAAAAAATCAATACACATTATGCTATCAGTTTCAAACCTATCGGTCCAATTTGGAAAACGGATACTTTTTGACGAAGTAAGTACCACCTTTCATACAGGAAATTGCTACGGAATTATTGGCGCCAATGGAGCTGGTAAATCTACGTTTTTAAAAATAATTTCTGGTAAACAAGACCCAACATCTGGCCATGTGCACTTAGAAAACGGTAAGCGCATGTCGGTTTTGGAGCAAGACCATAATCTATACGATGCGCATACCGTTTTGGAAACCATACTCATGGGAAACAAACCATTATATAAGATCAAGACTGAAATGGATGCGCTTTATGCGGATTATTCTGATGAAAATGCCGATAGAATAGGAGAGCTTCAGGTTAAATTTGAAGAAATGAACGGTTGGAATGCCGATAGTGATGCTGCTGCCATGTTATCGAATTTAGGCATTAAGGAAGAATTCCATTATACCTTGATGGGCGATTTGGATGGAAAGCAAAAAGTGCGCGTGCTTTTGGCACAGGCGTTGTTTGGCAGTCCGGATGTATTGATTATGGACGAGCCTACCAACGATTTGGATTATGAAACCATCTCCTGGCTTGAAAACTTTTTGGCTAATTATGAAAATTGTGTCATTGTGGTATCTCACGACCGTCACTTTTTGGATGCCGTTTGCACCCATATTTCAGATATCGATTTCGGAAAAATCAATCATTATTCCGGTAACTATACCTTTTGGTACGAATCGTCCCAATTAGCGGCACGCCAACGTTCGCAACAAAACAAAAAAGCCGAGGAAAAGAAAAAGGAGTTGGAAGAGTTTATCCGTCGTTTTTCTGCCAATGTAGCTAAAAGCAAACAGGCAACCAGTAGAAAAAAGATGATTGACAAACTTAATATTTCGGATATCAGACCAACAAGTCGCCGTTATCCAGCGATTATTTTTGAACGCGATAGAGAAGCGGGCGATCAAATTTTAAACATCCAAGGCTTGGCAGCTTCTTCAAATGAAGATGGTGATTTATTGTTTAAGGACATCGATTTAAACCTTGCCAAAGGCGACAAGGTTGTGGTGTTTTCAAAAGATTCCAGGGCAACCACCGCGTTTTATGAAATATTGAATAACAAACAAAAACCGGATGCTGGTAAATTTGATTGGGGTATTACTACCACACAATCGTACTTGCCATTAGATAACAGTGGGTTTTTTAATAACGATTTAACTTTGGTAGATTGGTTACGCCAGTGGGCAACTACCGAAGAAGAGCGCGAAGAAGTAAACATTCGTGGCTTTTTAGGAAAGATGATTTTTAGTGGGGAAGAAGCCTTAAAAAAATCGAATGTGCTTTCTGGAGGTGAAAAAGTACGTTGCATGCTAAGTAGAATGATGATGGTTAGGGCCAATGTGTTGATGCTGGACGAACCGACAAACCATTTGGATTTAGAGAGTATTACAGCGTTTAACAATTCGCTTACCAACTTTAAAGGCACCATGTTGTTCACAACCCACGATCACGAATTTGCGCAAACCGTTGCCAATAGAGTGGTGGAATTAACACCAAATGGCGTTATTGATAGATACACTACTTTTGATGAATATATGCAAGACCCGAAAATTAAGGTAATGCGTAACAAAATGTATGCGGTAACAGTATAAATTTTTTAGATCCCGAAACAAATTCGGGATGACAAACTTACCAGCAAATTGCCATGCTGAACTTGTTTCAGCATCTTTTTGTTCGATATTTTTTTGCTAGTCATTACCCAATTTCCTTAACTAAATGACATTGATTTAGGACTCCAAATCTTTGGTTATGGTATTAATAACTTCAGTAGCTCTTTCAAGTTCATCTTTGTTTACAAACACTTCTTGAAAATCGGGTGCTGAAGTACCACCAAAACCACCCAAAATAGCAGATTCGGATTGATCTTTTATAACGGGGTTAATACCAATGGCATTTAATTCCATCACAATGTGATTAACAACTGCAAAGTTTCCTGTATAAATTTTTATAAAATTAGAGTCGGTCATGGTTTTTCGGATTTGAATTATAATAAAGATACGAAAAAACGAATAAAAAGGACAGGTCTTTGCAAGCGGACAGCTCTTTTAACAAATTATTATAAGTTAGCCAGTTGAAAATTATAAGTTAAACGAGAATTTATATTTTTCCATTTAGCACATGACAAAAATATCTCATATAATTTAAAAAGCAATATCATTGGCCCCTCCGCCATTCGTCATACCGAAAAATCGGTACAGGCTCTACCCCTTAAAAAAGGGGAGGAATTATTAAGTGGCTTATTTTTAATGTTTTGAACTTTTCGTTTTTATTTTTGTCATGTACTGAACATGTACTTATACTTTTTCAATAAAGGATAACCCATCATCTCAACTCCGCACCCAATTGGCTTTCAAACTGCGTTTGAAGCGTATTCATTATTTTGTCTATTTGCTTATCGGTAAGTGTCTTGTTTTCATCTTGCAGGGTAAAACTAACGGCATAACTTTTTTTACCCGCAGGTAGGTTTTTACCTTGGTACACATCAAACAGATTGACACTTTTCAATAATTGTTTTTCGCTTTGTTTTGCAATTTTATAGATAGATTCAAAAGTAATGCTGTCATCTAGCAATAACGCAAAATCACGACGCACCTCTGGATATTTAGCAATCGGTTTAAATGAAATGCTACTGCGTTTTACAACCTCTAAAATAGCATCCCAATTAAAATCGGCAAACAACACCTCTTGCGAAATGTCAAAATGTTTTAAAATCGGTTTTTTGATCAATCCGAAATCCACCAATATCATTTTGCCCAAACCAAAACCCAAACCTTCACTAAACAAATCGTTTTCCATGGGCGATTCATTAAACCTAGAAATCCCTAAACGTTCTAAAACACTGACAACAGTTCCTTTAAGGAAAAAGAAATCACTTTTCTTGTTGGCAGCATTCCAGTTCTCACTATTTTGATTACCAGTTACAAATAGTGATAAATGCTTAAACTCTTCAAGTTTATCGTTATAACCATGGTAGGTTTTTCCGAATTCAAACAATTTTAAATCAGGGCGTTTTCGGTTGATGTTAAAAGAAATAGCTTCCAAGCCCGAAAACAATAATGACTGTCGTAAAACAGACAGATCGCCACTTAAAGGATTTAAAATACTAATATTGTGCTCGTCTTTCAATCGCTCCGTCAACGCTGCATAATTGGGTGTGGCCAGCGAGTTTGAAAGTATTTCAAAAAAGCCTTGGGCCGCCAATTGGTTGCCAACCAAATTCTGGATTTTATGGTCTTCAAAACGTGATGAATTGGAAATGGATGCGTTTAATTTTTCGGTGGTTTTGATGTTGTTATAACCGTAAACACGCAATATTTCTTCTATAATATCAGCTTCACGGAGCACATCGTTTCTGTATGCGGGCACCATCAAACCCAATCCAGTTTCGGTAACGTTATTTATCTTAATTTCCAATGAAGTTAAAATACGTTTAATGATTTCCTTCGGAATTTCTTCACCTATTAATTTTGTAGCATTTTCAAAACTTAAACGCACCTGGAAATCTTCAATTTTCTTAGGGTAAATATCCACAATATCGCTCGTTATCTCGCCTCCAGCAACTTCTTGGATCAACAAAGCAGCACGTTTTAAAGCGTATTCGGTTATTTTCGGGTCAATACCACGTTCAAATCTAAAAGACGCATCGGTGTTCAGTCCATGGCGTTTCGCCGATTTACGGACACTTACCGGATTAAAGTAAGCACTTTCCAAAAATATACTGGTGGTACTTTCCGAAACCCCCGAATGGATCCCACCAAAAACCCCAGCAATGCACATCGGTTTTTCGGCATCACAAATCATTAAATCGTCTTCGTGCAATGCACGTTCTACACCATCTAAAGTCACAAACTTTGTTCCAGCTGGCAATGTTTTAACCACCACCTTATTGCCTGTAATTTTTGCAGCATCAAAAGCGTGTAACGGTTGCCCTAAATCGTGAAGTACATAATTGGTAGCATCCACAATTGTGTTAATCGGCTTTAAACCAATGGCTTTTAAGCGGTTTTGCAACCAAGCAGGAGACGGTTTAACGCTAATTCCCGAAATGGTAACCCCGCAATAACGTGGTGCCAATTCTTTGTTCATAACATCCACGTCAATTCGTAGCGTACGGTTATCCACATGAAACGCACTTACCGATGGCGTAATAAACTCTAAAGTTATTTCTTTTTGTACCAATCCCGCTTTTAGGTCGCGGGCAGTGCCTAAATGGCTCATGGCATCGGCACGGTTTGGTGTTAAGCCAATTTCAAAAACATGGTCGTTTTCAACATCAAAAATAGTGGCGGCAGGCGTGCCCACTTTTAAATTGGCATCTAAAACCAAAATGCCATCGTGACTTTTACCTAAACCAAGTTCATCCTCGGCGCAAATCATACCATGGCTTTCCTCACCACGGATCTTACCTTTTTTAATGGCCCAAGGGTCGCCGGTTTCGGTGTATAAAGTCGTTCCAATGGTAGCAACAGGCACTTTTTGACCAGCAGCCACATTAGGCGCGCCACACACAATTTGCAGCGGAAATTCGGCACCAATATCAACCGTGGTAATTTTTAATTTATCGGCATTCGGGTGTTGCACGCAGGTTAAAACGGCGCCCACAACCACACCTTCCAGTCCGCCTTTAACCGATTGATAGGTCTCAATACCTTCCACTTCCAATCCTAAATCGGTGAGTAATTCGCTGGTTTGTTCTGGTGTCCAATCAATCTTAATAAATTGTTTTAACCAATTGTATGAAATCTTCATATATAAAATTGCTATTTAAAAGAGTGCAAAAATACATATTTTATTTTATTCTTTCGTTCAAAATAGCCTTCTAAACTCGGTTTATTATTGCTGGTTTATAAACGAAAAAATGATTGAAAAGCATAAACATTTGGGCGTCCGCCTCCCCTGGTGGTAATAAATTCGCCACACTTTATTTCTTCACAAACCCTTAATAACAGCATGTTTCAGTTAAGCATTTTGTTTTTCAGCTTTAACGGCCAAAAATTAAAAACAGGATTTGGATTTTCTCTTTTAGTTTTTCCCTTAAAATTTTAAGTGCTTTTGTTAAATGTCCTTCCACCGTTTTAATGGAAACACCCAAATAATCCGCTATTTCAGTATTCGTTAATCCTTCTTTTTTACTTAAATTAAATACTTTATGGCATTTATTGGGAAGTTGTTCAATCTCTTTTTCAATAATTTCAGCTTTACGTTTTAAATCGGCTTCATTTTCCGTGGATACTATAAAATCCAGTGTTTCCAAATAGGTTATTTCCAATAAGCGTGTTTCTCTTTTATATTTTTTTATGTAATCCAGAAAATTGTTCTTAACCGATCTATACAGCCAGCCTTTTATTATA
Organism: Mariniflexile sp.; assembly: GCF_052728615.1. Taxonomy (NCBI): domain Bacteria; kingdom Pseudomonadati; phylum Bacteroidota; class Flavobacteriia; order Flavobacteriales; family Flavobacteriaceae; genus Mariniflexile; species Mariniflexile sp. The sequence continues at coordinate 84,177 of NZ_JBFVFE010000008.1, forward strand.
GTACCGTCCTTAACTTTCTTTCTGTTTTTCCATAACTTCAAAAAAACTTCTTGCACCATATCCTTTGCTAAAGCTTCATCTCTGCTTAAACTTTTGGCATACCAATAAACTTCATTGTAATAGGATTCTATAACGCGATCAAATGCCTTTCTATCTCCGTTTTGGATAGCATTTACCATTTCTTTATCATCCCAATTATTTGAAACCATGTACTATTTTAATGAAAAAAAAACAAAAAAATAACTATTTAGCAAGAAAAAGCAAGGGTATTGCAAAGTTAAGTCGTTTAAAGGCTATATATTGATAATATTATAAAAATCGTTGATGAATAATAATAAAATAGAATTGATCTTTCATAAGTTCTTGGAGAATACGGCAACTCCAGAAGAGATTGATTTTTTATCTGAATGGGTTGATAAAAACAAATCCAGCTTTAAAGAGTTGGTTGAGATTAACCACATGATAAACAGTGTTATTGAAAAGGAAAAAGCACACCGTTTAAAGAAAAGTTTGACATTGATATATAATCAAGTTGAACGAGACGAAAAGTCAAAAAAAAGAAATTCGTTTTTCAAGTATGCAGCCATTTTTATTGGTGCCATAACCTTAGGTATTTATACTTACACTCAAATTAACAATAATACGCATACGCCACAAAAAGAGGTAATCATTACCCTTGAAGATGGTGCCACAAAAGAAACCCTAAATAGTAAATCCTCAGGAATAATTGCCAGTTCCAGTACTTATGTAGCAAAACAAGACGGTACTAAAATTATTTATGAAAAGGTAGCATCCAATGATGGTACAAGCAAATTGGTATATAACACCTTAGATGTGCCGTATGGGAAAAAGTTTCAGGTCGTACTATCTGATGGCACGGAAGTTTACCTTAATTCAGGGTCTTCGTTAATGTATCCGGTGGCCTTCCACGATAAAGGCCCCCGAAATGTTATTTTAAAAGGGGAGGCTTACTTTTCGGTAAAATCGGATTCTTTAAGGCCTTTTTCGGTAAGCACAAATTTTTTAAGCGCAAAAGTGCTTGGAACCCAATTTAATGTGTCATCATATAGTGATGATGACCATATTAACGTAGTTTTGGTTGAAGGTAGCCTGTCGGTTAGCAAAAACAACATCGCAGATCCTAGCACATTGATATTAAAACCAAACCAGCTTGCAGCATACTCGTATACCAACAATAAACTATCCAAAGAAAATGTTGATGTTAGTAGCCACATTGCATGGAAAGATGGCATTCTACTGTTTAAGAACGAAAGCTTTTACCAAATAACCAAAAAACTTGAAAGACACTACGATTTAAAGATAGAAATTAACGATTTGGAAGTGAGCAAAGAAAGATACACAGGACGGTTTAAAACGGAAACCATAGAAGAAGTTCTAAAAGCGTTCCAAAAAATAAAAGATTTTGAATATACTATTGAAACCAATAACATAACCATAAACCCTAAAAAATTAATTATATGACATAAAAAACCCTCAAAAAAAAAATCAGGGATTGCTACAACAACCCCATGATCACATTTAAAAAAACTAATTAATCAATTTTTAAACTCGCTCAAAAGTATGAAAAACAAATTATTCAAAAGCTATTTCACGCTTAAAATAGACCTAAAAATGAAGATTACCACGTTGTTTTTATTCGTTGCCCTATTTCAACTTCAAGCAAACAACTCGTATTCACAGAAATCACCAATTTCCTTGGATATGGAGAACGCCACTATTGGATCTGTACTTAATGAAATAGAAAAGAAAACAGATTTTAATATACTGTACAAAAACTCGGCATTGGATTTAGATAAAAAAATTTCCGTAAATGTCAAAAAAATGAAAATTGAAGAACTCATGAATCTTATTCTAAAGGAAACCAATATGACTTTTGAAATTAGAAGAAAGCTCATTGTTCTTATTGAAAAGAAAAAGACTTCGCAAATAGATATTACGCCTTTATCTAACGTTTTAGAGAAAACCCCTGAAGGCAGTAGCTCGCAGCCACAGCAGCGAATCAGGGGGACAATTACAGACAACAATGGAATTCCTTTACCAGGAGTGAATATTATTATGAAAGGGACACATAAAGGTGTTGTCAGTGATTTTGAGGGGAACTATAGCATAGAAGCCAATACTGGTGATATATTGGTTTTTTCTTATTTGGGGTATGTCACTCAAGAGATTAAAGTAGATAATACTGTAACCTTAAATATTGTATTATTGGCAAATATTGACGAGTTAAGCGAAGTCATCATTACAGCCATTGGTACAAAACAGTTTGTTGACGAGTCTGGTTCAACAAGCTCTATTGTTAAAGCTGAAAATATCGTTAAATCAGGGGAAACAGGGGTTATTAATGCTTTAGCCGGTAAGGCGTCTGGTGTAAGAATTGGTAAATCAAATGGCGACCCAGGTTCAGGGTCTGCAATCCAAATAAGAGGTGCTAATACCATTCAAGGCGCAAGCCAACCTTTAATTATACTCGATGGCGTTCCTGTGAGCAATGATAATATTGGGGATGTTACTATTAGCCAACAATCCAGATTAGATGATATCAATTCCAAAGATATCGAATCTGTACAGGTCTTAAAAGGAGCTTCGGCAGCAGCACTATGGGGTTCACGAGCCGCCAACGGTGTTATTGTTATTACCACTAAAAACGGGAATTTTAACCGTAAACCTTCAGTACAGTATTCCTTTACGCAATCGTTTGATGATATTAACGTAAGAACCCCATTGCAAAATAAATTTGGACAAGGACGAGGTGGTGTTAGAAATATAAATTTTGCTGAATCATGGGGAGATAAAATTGCAGACCGTTCAGGAGGTCCTGATGAAGTAGATGAAACCGGACGATATTTTCAATCAAATACTACAGGAAATAGATACTATCCCGTAACTACAAAAAACTCCAGGGAAATCTTTGTTGACAGTAATTACGACCAAGTGTTCCAAACTGGTGTGTATGCCCAACACAATATATCCGTAAGTGGTGGAGGCGAAAAAACATCGTATTTTTTCAGTTATGAAAACCTTAACCAAGAAGGGATCATCAAAAATTATGATTATAAACGCCAAAACCTACGCCTAAATACACAAACAGAACTTACCAAGTGGTTAAGTTGGAGTAACAGAATATCCTATACCAATACAGATTCCAACAGAATCATACAAGCAGGAGAAAATACAAATGGTATTTTACTGGGACTATTGCGAACATCCCCAGATTTTGATATTTCAGATTATATTGGCACTTATGTGGCAAGTAATGGCGATGTGTTTCCTGACAGGCAACGATCCTATCGCATACAATTTGGGGAATCGGAAAACCCGGTTTACAACAACCCATTATGGACTATAAACGAACAAAAATCACCCAATCAGGTCAATCGGTTTATTATCAACCCAGAACTGACAATAGATCCAGTCAATTGGCTAAAAGTCATTTTAAGGGGTGGTCTTGATTATTACTCAGATTCCAGAGGTTCCTTTTTTCCGGTAAGTTCAGCTAGTGGCGCAAGAAGTGCCGGCTTATGGACGCAAACCGATATAACAAGCCGTGAACTTAATTTCGATGGTATAGTTATCGCCAATCATGACATTAATAAGGATGTAGAAGTTTCAGCAACCTTGGGATGGAACTTCAATGACAGACAACGATTTTCAAATACCAATACCGTTAGTCCATTTGCGGTAAATGCAAGACTTCCAACACCCGATCTTAATCCGGACCAAGCTGCCTCGTCTTGGAACAGGTTTATACAAAAAATACGTTCCAATAGAGGATATGGTATTTTAGGGTTCAGTTTATTTGATCAATTGTTCGTCAATGTTTCAGGAGCTTTAGAGGCCTCTTCCACTATAAAGGGAACTTTCTTTTATCCTTCGGCAGATTTGGCTTGGCAGTTTAGTGATTTGATAGAATCGGAAACCTTAAGTTTTGGTAAGTTAAGATTTGCATGGGGAAAAGTAGGGATACAGCCTGCACCATATAAGTTCACTACCTTGGCAACAACTGGTTTTTCAACCTTTGGGGGTAGTTTTTTGGTTGATTCAGAAAAAGGGAATTCAAATCTTAAACCCGAAATAAAAACCGAATGGGAAGTAGGAACGGATTTAAGGTTTTTTAAGAACCGAATTAGTTTGGGTCTAACCTACTACAAAAATGAAACAAAGGACATCCTTTTTGCCGTGAACACAAATCCGAGTTCAGGATTTAACACAAATTACACCAATGCTGCCGTAATAGAGAATAAAGGTTTTGAAATTGACCTGAACGGCAAAATAATAGATAACCAAGATCTACAGGTTTCACTCAACGCCAATTTTAACGACAATAAAAATAAAGTGGTTGATATTGCTGGTGCCGAAACCGTTGATATTGGTGGAACTTCCAAAGCGGTAAAAGGATTTGCCATGAGTTCTTTCTGGTTACCTGGCACACTTCGTAACGAAGATAACAGTTTAGCACTTGATGCAAATGGTTTTCCACAATTGGACACGGATAGTCGTGTAATTGGAGATCCAAATCCAGATTGGCGTGGTGGCCTGGGCATGGAACTGAAATGGAAAGGACTTGATTTTAGTTTCTTATTTGAACACTCCCAAGGAGGTGATTTCATCAATAGAACCAGGATAGTACTGTATGGGTTCGGAATGCAGGAAGAAGTTGGGAACGAAGTAACACTTACTGAAGATTTGGTAAATTTAAATGGTAATGTTTTTACGGCAGGAACTACAGTGCGTGGTAATATAGAAAATTTTGGTGCTGGAAATGTACTTTTGGATGAAGCATATTACCGCAGTATTGGTGGCGGATTGGGCTTTAACAAGCTTAACGACCTTTATATTGAAGATGCCACATGGACTAAACTGCGTAACGTAACCTTGGGATATACGCTTAAAGGGCTTAAATTATCCTCTAAACTTTCACTTGAATCTTTAAGGATTTCCGTTACCGGTAGAGATCTTATACTTTGGACAGACCTTGTTGGTGTTGACCCAGAAACTAACAACTATGGGGTTAGTAATGCGTTTGGGATGAATTATTTCAATAATCCGGGTACGCGATCCATATTGTTTAATCTTCAAGCTAATTTTTAAACCTTAAACTATGAAATCTATATATATAAAATACATATTTGTTTTTACAACTCTATTAATATTGGGTTGTGAAAGTATGGTTGATAACCTAAACGACAATCCAAATCAACTAACGCTTGATGCCATAGACCCAGGCTTGTTTCTCAATGGAGCGGAAATAGCAAACATAAATATCCATTTAGGTTCAACAGTAAGTGGACAAAGAGGGGCTTTAAACCGAATCGGCGCATATTATTCTGGTCAGTTAATTGGATTTGAGCAAGTTGATTTTGAATGGTATCAATATAATGTTACTAATACAACGTTTAATTGGGACGGTTATCAGAGCGTGATTACACCTATGCGTGAAATGCGTCGCAGGACAACAGATAATCCGCTTTATCAAGGCATTTCAAAAGTATTGGAAGCACATCTTATTGGGACTTATGCCTCTCTCTTTGGGGACATTCCCTATGCAGAAGCCGTGAGCGATGTTGAAGAGCCCAAATTTGATGACCAACTTGCGGTTTTCGAGGCTTTACAGATCTTGCTTCAGGAAGCCATTGATGATCTTGAAAATTCCAGTGGAAGTGTTATTATAGAAGACTTTATTTTTGATGGCGACCGTATAAAATGGTTGGAATCTGCATGGACGCTTAAAGCACGTTACTATATGTACACCAAGCAGTACGACTTGGCCTATGTCGCTGCACAAAACGGGATTTCCTCCAATGGAAACAGTATGATGTTTAACCCATTGGATATTCCCGGTGAAAACACAACTAAAAATAAATTTTACATTGTGTTGTCCGGTGGCCCTAACACAGGCACCGGAAATAGTTATTTGGTTCAATTATTGGATAACAGCAGTAGTATCTCACGCAATAATGCCAAAACCGATGAAACCGCGCGCTTAGGGTATTATAGCATTGATCCCAGCAGCCCGAATGCCAATTTGGGCATCGCAAACGAACTGGAGCCACAACCACTCATTACCTATCAGGAAAACCTCCTTATCCTTGCCGAAGCAGGTGCGCGTTCGCAAAGTTTCACGACGGGTTTAGGGCATTTAAACCAACTCCGCGCCTTTCTTAACACTGGTGCGTTTTTAAATTCCAATTTTTCTTCAGAACCATTCACTTACGATGCCTATGTGACTTCAGATTTTGATGCCGGCGGTATAGAAAACATGGATAATATAAATCCTGATAGGGCTTTATTGAGAGAGATAATTGAAGAACGTTACGTTTCAGGGTTTACAACCTTAATGCCTTTTGATGATGCAAGACGATTGAAGAAGAGTGACTCTGATGTTGCTGTTCCATTCCCATTAAATGTACCAACGGCAACTAAAAATGTGGAACGGTTTTTATATCCTGAAGATGAAATATTTTCAAATCAAATGTCACCGGAAGATCCTGGTTTATTTGCTGTTACGAAAGTGAATCAATAATTATTCAATATATACCCCAATATAAGCTAAGGTTTTATTAATAAGCCCAAACCTTGGCTTCGGAGGGTATGTATTATACAAACATTTAATACAAAAAATCTTGAAGTAACTAGTTTTTAGCATGCCAAAGGATATGCTTCAGCTTCATGGGTAATATTTAATTTAAAAAAATGAAAAAATCAATCTTATCAAGTTCAATTATTTACCTATTTGTATTACTTATTTCTAATACTGGGTTTGCTCAGCAATCAATCAAAGAATATGAAGTGCTAGGCAATTGCAATGCATGTAAAAAACGTATTGAAAAAGCGGTCAATGCAATTGACGGAGTAGCCAGTGCCAATTGGAACAAGGATACCAAAATCATTCAATTGACCTATGACTCTGGCAAAACTTCGTTGGAGGATATATCTAAAGCCATCAATGGTGTTGGGCACGATACCAAATTCGGTAAGGCCAGTGATAGTACCTATGATGCATTACCAGGCTGCTGCCAATATGATAGGGCGGGAACTGAAAACATGGAAGTTTCCACGGCAAACACGGCAGCATCTTTCAATTTTAATGTTTCTGGCAACTGTGGGATGTGTAAAAAAAGAATCGAAAAAGCAGCAAAAACAGTTCCAGGGGTTACAAATGCCACATGGGATAAAGAAACTAAAATTATTAATGTTGAAGTTTCTAATGCTTCATCAACCACAAAGCAGATGGTTTCTAAAGCTATTGCCGAGGTTGGCCACGATACCGAGCTTGATAAAGCTGAAACCGCTGTATATGATGGTTTACCTGGTTGCTGTAAATATGACAGAGAGGTAACAAAAAACTTGGAAGCTTCCACGGCAAAAACCGTCGCATCTTTCAATTTTAAAGTTTACGGAAAATGTGGGATGTGCAAAAAGAGAATCGAGAAGGCAGCAAAAGCGGTTCCCGGCGTTACAAATGCTATATGGGACAAGGAAAGTAAGGTTGTCGCTATCGAGGTTTCCGATGCTTCCACTACAAAAGATAATGTTTCCAAGGCAATAGCGGCCGTAGGACACGATACCGAGTTTAACAAAGCAGAAACGGCTGATTATGATAGCCTACCGGGGTGTTGCAAATATGATAGAATACAATAAATAGGTAGGTCTTTGTTGTAATTGTTTGGTTTTGATGATAATTTTTAGTTCAATTAATAGCCTTATATAAACGGGATAGTATTGCGAACAAAATTATCATCAAAACTATATTAGCATACCCTAATGTAAATTGGAATTAATGCAATGAATGTTTTTAATAATTAAAAAATTAAATCACCCAAAAATGCGTAAAGATTTATTTATTCAAGTATTTTTCAGAAAAGGTATATTTTTTTGTTTGCTCTGTGTCACTGCCCTTTTTCAAGTGCAGTGTTCTAGTAGCGGAAAATTTTTGGAATCATCTAATAAAGAAAATGAGACATCGGTAAAACAAAATACCTTTGATGATAGCTGGCTGGAAACCGTTAACGGCAACATGCCCTTGGTTATAAGTGTTCCTCATGGAGGCACAATTTCTCCAGAATTAATTAAAGACAGGGATTGTGGTACTAATGAGATGGACAGCAATACAGCCCAACTCGCAGCTGAAATTGAAAATGCATTCAACGCTTCTGGAAAGAAACCGTTTCTAATTATTGCCAAATTGGGAAGGAACAAGATAGATTTTAATCGAGATTTGAAAGTAGCTACATGTGGAAACCCCCAAATGGAATATACGTGGAATCAATACCACAAATATATTGAAGAGGCCATCGATGCAGCCATAAAAAAATTTGGATATGCCATGTATATAGACCTGCATGGGCAAAGTCATCCAGTAAAACGATTGGAACTGGGTTATTTTTTAAGCTCAACAGCACTTAAACAAGTACAAGAAGGCACAGAGACGAATTTAGAACTTGGCGATAAAACATCTCTTAAAAATTTATTAGTAAACAACAATCAACTAACTCTTAAGGAATTGTTGATGGGCGAAAATGCTTTTGGTACCCTAATGGAGAAATCTGGTTTTCCAGCAGTTCCAAGTCTTGGTAATCCTTATCCAAAACAAGGCGAACCCTATTTTAACGGAGGGTATAATACCAGAACATATACCGCTTCCAATTATCCAAAGGTTTTTGGTATGCAGATAGAGACCAATTTTAAAGGCGTTCGGGACAGTGAGGAAAACCGCAAAAAATTTTCCAAAGCATTTGCCCAATCAGTGACCAGTTATCTTGACTTTATAGAATCTAAATGGAAATATTAGGCCATTAAAACTAATTATTTATGGAATAAAATAATCTATGGCGAACTATTAAGGTCTCATCGCACATGAATCCCAAGCGATATGGTGGTTCAATCAAATTAGAATCAATAATTAATTTAAAGGCTGTCCTTGTTAATCGAATACAATTTAATAAATGCACATGCCATCCATTATGAGTTTGGAAAAAACATCTGCTAAAGTTATTTGAGTTAGTACTGGATATTCCATTAATAAAGGGCAGCTTTAAAAATAGACTTATGAAACTGAAACAAACAACACTAGAACAATATTTCCAAGAATTTAGGGAGAATATTATTGGTGTTGATACGGAAATAGAGACCCCCTTCGGGAAAAAACCTTTGGTTTATGCCGATTGGATAGCGAGTGGCCGTTTATATGGCCCCATTGAAGATATCATGCGCGAAAGGATAGGGCCTATGGTCGGGAATACGCATTCCGAGACCAGTTATACGGGCAAGTTGATGACCGGGCTCTATGAAACTGCCAAAAATGAAATCAAAAAGCACGTAAACGCCTCGGAAGAGGATGCCATTATTACGACCGATACCGGCATGACCGGCGTGCTCTGTAAATTCCAGCGCATTCTTGGACTAAAGATTCCGGAAAAACTGGAAAAAGCCTTTACAATTCCCGAAAATGAACGCCCTATAGTTTTTCTGACCCACATGGAGCATCACTCCAACCAGACCACTTGGTTGGAAACCATTGCCGATGTCGTGGTCCTGCAACCTTCAGACGGCTTGTTCGTAGATGCAAAAATTCTTGGTGCCCAACTGGAAAAGTACAAGGAACGAAAACTCAAAATAGGCTCCTTTACAGCCTGTTCCAACGTAACGGGCGTAGGCACAAATTACTACGAACTCGCCGAAATCATGCACGCCCATGGCGGATACTGTTTTGTCGATTTTGCAGCTTCCGCGCCTTATGCCGAAATTGATATGCACCCAAAAGAAGCGGCCAGAAGATTGGATGCCATCTTTTTTTCGCCCCATAAATTCTTGGGAGGACCCGGTAGTTCGGGGGTATTGGTGTTCAACAAGGCATTGTACAAAAACCGGATACCCGACAACCCCGGTGGTGGTACCGTTACGTGGACCGACCCTTGGGGCGGACACAGTTTTTTTGAAAGCGTAGAGGCACGTGAAGATGGCGGCACGCCCGGGTTTTTACAGACTATGAGAACGGCATTGGCGATACGGTTAAAGGAAAAAATGAACGTGGAAAAAATCCGTCAGCGTGAGAACGAGCTTGTCCGCCGTTGTTATGAGGAACTTCCCAAAATAAAAGGACTACAGGTCTTGGCAAAAGAAGTGCGCTACCGTCTTGGTGTTTTTTCATTTTATATAGAACATCTGCACTATAACCTAGTGGTAAAACTTTTGAACGACCACTATGGCATACAGGTACGTGGAGGCTGTTCCTGTGCGGGCACCTATGGGCATTTGTTATTGGAAGTTTCCAAAGAACGCTCACGGAATATAACCAGCCAAATAGACCTTGGAAACCTAGCCGAAAAACCGGGTTGGGTACGCTTGTCACTGCATCCTACGATGACCGATACCGAGCTTGACTACATTTTGGAAGCCATCAAAAAGGTAGCGCAAGACGGCAAAGAAATGGCGAAAGAATATTCCTATAACACCCATACCAATGCGTTCTACCACGTATCCGAAAAACCAATAAAAGAAGAATTGACCGAATGGTTCAATATTTAAATAGGCTGTATTAATTTGTCTAAAAAAAATCTATATGCACATATTAAAAAAAATAAAATTTATCTTTAGTTGTTGTGTCCTTATCAATCTTTCCCTGTCTTACGGGCAGGAAACCTTTCCTAAAAATGACATTTCCGACCAAAGGACCCAAGCCATGGCATTGACCCACGCCACCATAGTGGTCAACCCCAAAACAATCTTGGTGGATGCCACATTAATTGTAAGGGATGGTATCATTGAATCTGTTGTTCCACAAACACAAGTTCCTAAGGGCTACCGAGAAATTGATCTTCAAGGCAACTATATATATCCTTCCTTTATTGATATGTTCAGCCACTATGGCCAACCCAAAGTGGTCATACCGCCAAGAGGAAGTCCATACGTCAAAAGGGAGCAGGTGCAATCCGACACCAAAGGGGCCTACAATGCAAACGAGGCCATCAAATCGGATTACCAAAGTGCGGAACATTTTCAGGTGGATAAAAAAGCAGCCGAAAAATTAAGGGCACAGGGCTTTGGGACCGTGGCCACCATTCGGCCTGACGGTATTGCAAGAGGCACGGCATCTTTAGTGGTTCTTGGTGATGGCAACGAAAATAATATGGTCATAAAACCTAAGGCGGCTGCCCATTATTCTTTTGATAAAGGAAGTTCCTCACAGGATTATCCCGTATCGCCCATGGGTGCCATTGCCCTATTGCGACAGACTTTTTATGATGCCCAATGGTATGCCGCACAACAGCAAAAACCTTTTACCGATTTAACATTGGAATCACTAGCTAAAAACAAGGGCTTACCCCAGATAATGGAAGCTGATGGCTGGCTAACGACTTTAAGGGCAAATAAAATAAGTGAGGAGTTCCAACTAAATTTCATTATCAAAGGTGGCGGGGACGAATACCAACGTATCGAGGAGATAAAACAAATGAATGCCTCATTGATAATCCCCTTGAATTTCCCATCGGCTTTTGATGTTTCGGACCCGTACCTAACTCCAAAGATTTCACTTACGGATTTAAAACACTGGGAGTTGGCGCCCTCAAATCCAGCTCGATTAGAGGAAAAAGGGATAACTTTTGCACTTACATCTTACCCCATGGACAGTAGTATAAAGTCCAATTTCTTGGAAAACCTAAGAAAATCGGTTTCCTATGGGCTAAGTAAGGAAAAAGCACTTTCAGCATTGACAACGGTTCCGGCAAGCCTATTGGATATGAATGAAAGCCTGGGCACTTTGGAAAAGGGCAAACTCGCAAACTTCATCATTGCGGATGGCGAACTTTTTGACAAAAACACCGTACTGCTCGAAAACTATATAAAAGGAGAACGTTTTATAATCAATGCGAGCCCAGATTCAAAAATGACCGGGGAATACAGCTTGACCGCAGGAAACCTGACCGCCGTTTTTAAATTGGAAACAAAAAATTCAAAATACGCCGCTCAATTGGCACTGCCCGATGGAACAGAAAGTAAAGCCACTTTTATTATGGACGGTGATTTACCGCTATTGGAATTTGAAGTCGATAATAAAAAATACAACCTCGTCGGTTGGGCAGATACCAAAGGCGAGCACATGGTATTGAAGGGCGACGGCACCGTTAATTTTGAGGAAAAAATAACATGGAAAGCGACCAAGAATACTGCTGAAAAGGATATTGAGATTGATAAAAAGGACTCGGCTGAATTGAAAGCCGAAGGAGCGGTTATCTTTCCCTTTATGGCTTTTGGTACATCCGAAAAAATAGAACCTGAAACTATATTGATAACAAATGCAACGGTTTGGACCAATGAAAAAGAGGGCATTCTTGAAAATACGGATGTTTTGCTTTCCGATGGAAAAATCGCCGAAATTGGTAAAACCCTAACATCCAAAGCCACTAGGACCATCGATGGCACGGGAAAACATTTGACACCGGGCATCATTGATGAACATTCGCATATTGCCATAAGCGCGGTCAACGAAATTGCCGCCAACTCCGGTATGGTGCGTATGCAGGATGTATTGGATTCCGAAGATGCCGGTATTTACAGGGCTTTGGCGGGAGGGGTTGTGGCAGCACATATTCTGCATGGTTCTTCAGACCCCATAGGCGGGCAATCAGCATTGATTAAATTTAAATGGGGCGAGAATCCCGAAGGCCTCAAAATAAAAAATGCTGCTCCTTTTATCAAATTTGCTTTGGGAGAAAACCCAAAAAGATCCAAAAGCGACCCATCCATTCGTTTCCCGCGGAGTTTAATGGGCCTTGAGCAGTTTTATTCCAACGCATTCACGGAAGCCCTGGACTATCGAAAAGAATGGAATCGCTATGACCAACTTGACAAAAAACAAAAAAGTAACGTTACAAAACCAAGAAAGGATTTGTTAAAAGAAGCTATGTTGGAGGTTGTGGAAGGCAAACGCTTTATTTCCGCCCATTCCTATCAACAGAAGGAAATGCTGATGTTGATGGATGTTGCAGACAGATATGGTTTTACCATTAATACCTTTACCCATGTCTTGGAAGGCTACCGTATAGCTGATAAAATGCGGGAACATGGGGTTGGGGGAAGTACATTTTCAGACAAGTGGAACTTTAAATGGGAAACCCGTAACGCCATTCCTTACAACGCTACCATAATGAACAATGCAGGTGTTTTAACCGCCATCAACTCCGATAGCCAAGAAACCATAAGGCATCTTAACCATGAAGCCGCAAAATCTGTAAAATACGGAAATACAAGTACCGAGGATGCGCTGAAAATGATAACCTTAAACCCTGCAAAGCTTTTACACTTGGACGATACCATGGGAAGTATAAAAAAAGGGAAATCGGCCGATGTGGTGCTATGGTCCGGGCCACCGCTATCTGTTTACTCCAAACCCGAAAAAACCATCATTGAAGGGGCTATCTATTTTGATATGGAACAGGATAAAATGCTTAGGGAGAAAAACGAGCAGGAACGATCTCGAATCATTCAATTGATGAGCACTAAAGAAGCAAAGGCAAAAGCAACTTCAAAAGTTTCAAATGTAAAGCCAGAGTTTGATTGTGAATATCTGGAAATGGGCAACTAAAAATAAAATAAACAGACAAAAAATGAAACACTATAAATTAATAATTATCTTCTGTTTGGTTCTGATTTTAAATAGTATGTATCCCGTTTTCGCTCAGCAGCTAATACCCAAACCAGCAGCACCACAATCATCCCCTATTTTACTTGTTGGCGGCACCGTGCATACGGGAACCGGAGACGTTCTGGAAAACACCTCCGTAGGCTTCAAAGACGGGAAAATTACCTATGTGGGAAGTTTAGAAAAATTGGGGGCGCAAAAAGCGGATTATCAAATTATGGATATAAGCGGGCAACATATGTATCCGGGATTCATCCTATTGAATTCTTTGATAGGCATAGAGGAAATCAGTGGTGTTCCCGAATCTAATGATAAACTGGAAGAAGGGGATATAAATCCTAGTTTAAAATCGGTTTATGCTTTTGACAGTGGGTCTGAACATATACCCACCTTACGATTTAATGGGATTTTGTTTGTTGAATCCATACGATCGGGAGGGTTGATTTCCGGTACTTCGGCACTTATGGAACTGGACGGATGGAGTTGGCAGGAAGCAGTCTATAAAGAGGAAGCTTCCATACACATGTATTGGCCGGCTTCAACCTCAAGTTCTTATGACAGTGCCACCAAAACGAGAAGCCTTAAAAAAAGCACTTCTTACGATTCCAAAATAGATGAGCTTAAGCAATTGTTTTCGGCAGCAAATTCCTATAAAGAAATTAAGGACAAAAAAACGAACTTAAAACTTGAATCCCTGCAAGGTCTTTTTGATGGAAAAAAATCTTTGACCATACATGCCAACGAACCTAAAGAAATTATTGAAAGCATTACGTTTGCCAAGTCATATAATATAAAGCAAATTATATTGGCAGCCTCCTACCCTGCGCTTTTGGTAAAGGAGTTTTTAAAGGAAAGCAATATACCTGTTATCTTACCGCCCACATACGATTATCCAGATAATGACGGCATGAACTATGATGCTTATTATTCATTGCCCGCAGAACTTTCCAAAGCAGGTATTACTGTTGCCATAAGCCATTCCGGTATGCTCTCAACCTCTAGAAATTTACCTTTTTATGCTGGTACAGCCGCTACTTTTGGCATGAAAAAAGAAGAGGCCCTAAAACTGATAACCTTAAATCCAGCAAAAATTCTGGGTGTGGACGATAGGCTGGGTGCCATTGCTATTGGCAAGGATGCCAGTTTGTTCGTCTCCAAGGGCGATGCCTTGGATGTACAAACAAATGACCTAACCCATGCATTTATCCGTGGAAAAAGCTTGACCCTTGACGGATCCCATCAAGAAAATTTCAAACGCTATTCTAAAAAGTTTGGATTGAAAAACTAAAGGCATAACGTATGAATATTGAAAAAGTGCTTGTAGATTTTAGCAACTGGATATGGAATCTACCTTTATTAATATTACTCGTGGGAGGCGGAATTTACTTTCTGATATACTCTAGGTTATTGCCCTTTAAGCACTTTCTGCATGCCATAGCGGTCATTCGCGGTAAATACGATGATAAGTCCAATGTGGGTGAGATCAGTGCTTTCAGGGCTTTGTCAACGGCATTGTCCTCTACCCTGGGAATGGGAAACATTTCAGGAGTTGCCATAGCTATTGGTATGGGCGGGCCAGGAGCTCTTTTTTGGATGTGGGTAAGCGCATTGATTGGAATGGCTACCAAATATTACACCTGCTCCCTGGCCATAATGTATCGGGGAAAGGACGATTCCGGGGTGGTTCAGGGAGGCCCCATGTACGTCATCATGGAGGGGCTTGGAAAAAACTGGAAACCCCTTGCGGTATTCTTCTCGATAGCCGGTCTTTTTGGGTCCTTGCCCATTTTTACGGCAAATCAACTCACACAGGTGTTAAATGACGTACTGCTGCCGGGTTTGGGCTATGAGGCATCCACAAAGTCATCATTGCTTATTGGAATCGTTATTAGTGTGATGGTCTCCATAGTTATTTTCGGGGGCATACAGCGTATCGCCAATTATGCAAGTAAGCTCGTACCGTTCATGGTAGTACTCTATTTTTTATCGGTATCCTATATTCTTGTAATAAACCAATCCAATATTATTCCTGCTTTTGAACAGGTGTTCTTGGATGCCATGACCGGAGATGCGGTATTGGGAGGTAGTCTGGGCGCTTTAATCATTGTTGGGATAAGAAGGGCCGCATTTTCCAATGAGGCTGGCATAGGCACCGCACCCATGGCGCATGGGGCTTCCAAAAACCTGGAACCGGTTAAAGAAGGTCTGGTAGCCATGCTAGGACCTTTTATCGATACCATTGTAGTATGCACCTTAACGGCCATGGCCATTTTAGTGACCAACAGCTGGCAAAACCCAAACATGGGAGGTGTAACCGTTACCTTAAACGCCTTTATAAAAACAATGCCCGACTATGGTGCCGTACTATTAGTGTTCATAGTATTTATTTTTGCCCTTACCTCGTTGTTTACATACTCTTACTATGGCACCAAATGTATATCGTTTCTTCTGGGAACACGTTATAAAAAAATCTATAATTACATCTATGTTGCCAGTATTAGCTTGGGTGCAATTTCTACCATGTCCGGTATTGTTGGACTCATTGATATTAGTTTTGCGTTAATGTCCATTCCTACAATGCTTTCCGCAATTATTCTGTCTCCAAAAGTCAATAAAGCCACCCGTGCTTATTTTAACAAATTACACTTAAAATCAAACATAATCTAAATGCTATTATGAAAAATTTTATCGTTCTTTTCCTCATACTCGGCTTTTCACTAGTTACCGTACAAGCCCAAAAATTTCAAGGTCAGGGCCCTGTTGAAATAGTTCCAACGGCTTCTAAACCCATACAGAAACAATGGAAGGGCAACTACTCCTTTGATGATGAAAACTTGACTTTTTCAAATGACTTTCAAGGTGCTAGGCTTAACGGAATTATTCACAATGGGAATGATATATATACCGCTTTGATTACTTCGGAAAACACACCCATAAACTCAAGCCCATGGTATGCCTTTAAAGTGTGGTCAAAAGAAAAAAAACAAATCAACTTAATTTTAACCTATCAAGAATCCGTTAAGCACAGGTATTATCCTAAGTTGAGTCATGATGGTATTCATTGGATGCCACTGGACTCGATCAATTACACGGAATACGACAAAGGCACTAAGGATTTTGATCCAGATTCCCGACCCTTAAAAGTTAAAATAAAGCTGGAGGTTGGCCCGGATACGCTGTGGGTTGCCGGCCAAGAGCTGCATACTTCCAAACATGTAAACAATTGGATCAATACGCAGGTACAGCAATCTTATATTGCTCAAAAAAGCATTGGTAAAAGTGTTGAAGGCAGGGATTTAAAGTTGCTTACCATTGGTAAGGAAACCGGCAAAAATATGCTGATAGTTATTTCAAGACAACATCCACCAGAAGTTACTGGTTACCTTGCCATGAAATCGTTTGTTGAAACCATTGGTTCCGATAGTAAATTGGCTAAAAGGTTCAGACGTAAATTCACGACCTATGTAGTGCCTTTGATGAATCCCGACGGAGTAGATAATGGGCATTGGCGCCATAATGCCGGTGGCATTGATTTGAATAGGGATTGGGCGAACTTCAATCAGCCAGAAACACAGGCTGTTAGAACATTTATGGAGAATAAAATAAAGGAAACCAATGGAAAATTTTATTTTGGTATCGATTTTCATTCCACTTGGGATGATATTTATTATACGGTAGATGAGAAACTGGAGGGCAATATGCCAAACCTGGCACCTGATTGGTTAAAAAAAATTAAAGAAACCATTGATCAGTATGATCCCAATATAAGCCCAAGCGATAAGATGGAACCAACAATTATCTCTAGGAATTATTTTTTTGTAAACTATGGTGCCGAAGCCTTGGTTTTTGAGATTGGTGATAATACACCAAGGGATTTTTTAATTAAAAAAGGCGAAATAAGTGCTAACATTCTAATGGAAATGATGTTGGACAGACTGGACTGACACATTAATTAATTGACCCTTAAAAACTACACGATCAATTTTTGTAACTGGGCATATAAAACTCCTACCAATCGGTTATCTGGAGTTACAAAACCAGCAAATGGAAACATTTCGTAGACAAAACCTTCTGGAAAATTATCAGGTTCCAAAGCGACCTATTTAGTCAATCCTTAAAAACTTTATAATCATTTGATATGTAGTGTTTTATTTAAAAGTTACCCGATCCACAATAAACCCATTGCTTTTCGCCATTGTATTTAAATCAAAACTGCACAAAATCTTTAATTATATTACAGGGATTCTAAAATTTTCTGTTTTTTCTTTTTCGCATTTTATTGGCTTCCTTATTATTTTTAAATTTTTCCTTTTTAGGATCCCATTCCAAAGTTTCACCTAACTGGTAAGCTATATTTGCCACGTTACACACACTCGCCGTTCTATGTCCAATTTCAGCATCAGCAATGGTTTGTGATCTTTCTTTAATGGCAGTTAACCAATTTTGATAGTGATTGCCTTCCGAGGGTTTTTCATTTGTAAATGCGGGAATTTCCAATTTGCTGGTTTCAGCATCTATTTCTAAATAACTTCGACTCACATCCAAAGTCCCCTTATCTCCAATAAAACGAACGCCCCAACCTCTTCCAAAATCTTCATGAACCATTTCAATACCGTTTTCATAGAACATGGTTAATCCCCGTTTTGCATTTGGATCTGTAGGTGGTACATATTTTATGGGGCCTGTATGGTCCATTCCCAATACCCACTGAACAATGTCAAACATATGAGCCCCCCAATCTGCAAGTATGCCACCACCTGTTTCTTTAAAATCTCTCCAATCTGGATAAAAACTTACTTCACTTGGTGCTATTCTGTTATTGTACGTTAATAATGGTGCAGGACCACACCATCTATTCCAGTCAACACCATTTGGTAATTCCTCAATAGGTAAATCGTAGCTTCTTGCAGGATCTCCTACGTTTACCAATACTTTTTTTACTTCACCAATTCTTCCTGAATTAACAATTTGGTTCGCTTTTTCAAACCGTTCCCAAGAACGCTGCATACTCCCCGTTTGAAAAATACTCTTGGTTTTTTTTACCGTATCAACAATGGCCCTTCCTTCTGCAATAGTGTTTGTTAACGGTTTTTCGCAATAAATATCCTTACCCGCTTTCATGGCATCTATAGATTGTATGGCATGCCAATGATCGGGTGTGGCAACAATAACGGCATCTACATCTTTTCTGCCTAAAAGCT
The DNA here is from genome assembly GCF_052728615.1 of Mariniflexile sp. Taxonomy (NCBI): domain Bacteria; kingdom Pseudomonadati; phylum Bacteroidota; class Flavobacteriia; order Flavobacteriales; family Flavobacteriaceae; genus Mariniflexile; species Mariniflexile sp. Next base: position 103,038 of record NZ_JBFVFE010000008.1, read on the forward strand.
CTTGATAATCTAAATAGGCATCAACCCCTTTATAGTTGCTAACATTTCTGATTTTTGCATACATGCTTTCGAGATTATTTTTAAAAAAATCCCTTTTGGAATTCCAAACATCACTTCCAGCAACTATTTGCGCTTGCGTATTGGAAAGAAATTTGTTTGACAAGATATTGCCCTGTTTACCTAAACCTATGACCCCTAAATTTATTTTATCGCTAGGTGCTGTAAATCCTTGTCCCATAACATGCCTTGGAATGATGCTTATGGCCCCAAATGCAAGAGACGTATTGATAATGAATTTTCTACGGGAAACTAAAACTGCATGATCGTTTTTTGTTTCAAGGGATTTGCCACTTTCTTTTTTCATAAAAATAGTATTTAATTGTTACCGATCCATAAGAGAGGATATTTTACAGGCATGTTTCTAATTATTTCCTGGGTAGTAAAATTGGGGCTTAAGGATTTCCATAATTCCAAATACGCTTCATTGTTCAATGCCAACCCTCCAAACAAGAGCGCTGGTTGTCTTACTGGCCAATCTTCCCAATACATGACATCCTTTTGGTATGGCCAATCATTTTTGTTTTTTAAATAGGGTGCCAAAAAGTTCAATCCTAAAGCCAAACTTTTTCCATCATCCGTTTGATACACAAATAAATTTTCATCATCCGTGGAAAGTATTTGGCAAAGTGTTGCCATAGCATCCAAATTAAATATGGAATAGCCGTATGGTTTAGTCCTTTTAAGTTCCAATGGAAAGGAGCCATTCGCTGCCATTTGGTCGGGCAATAGGGTGTTTTTATAAAATTCCTTACAAAAATCCAATAATTCTTGGTTGTTAACAAGCTTGGAAAAAACGGCGACTTGCATAGCCCAACATACGCTGTGGTTGTTGCCATTGTCGCGTTCTGTGATACCAAAAGGATGTGTAGTTAGCCATTGTAAATAATCTTCAAACCAGCTTTTAATTGAATTCACATCTGTTTGTGGAACTGAACTGGAATGCTCTATGGCCTTTACCGCTAAAGCGACTTCCATTAAATGAATGGTATCGATAATTCCAATGCCGCGTCCAGTAACTAGTCCCGTAATGGCCTGACCAAATAACAAATTAGGATTCATTTTGGTTTGCTCGTTTATAAACCAAGCTTTTAAATGCGGAAGTAATTGTTTTACGTATTTTTCATCATCAGTAATTAAATAAGCAGCAGCCAAAGCACCCGATATCTGACTTAATCTAATCATTGCCAATCGATGCGCAACAAAGTTATCTGGATTGCTTAAACCATCTTTTCTAATATAAGCACTATCTGGATGTTTGGGGTTTGGCCACCAATAATCACCTTCAGAATAAAAATCGTGTATAGTCCCTTTACTGCGTTTTGCAACACTATCAGTAACCGTAATTGGTTTTAAATCGGAATAATTTTCAGCCAAATTTAGTATGCGCTCTTTTTCCCATTCTTCAACTACATCAAAATCTGATTTCGGTTTGGGCTGTTGACACCCCATGAAAACAAGTAAAATAACTACTGCAATATTATCGGGAAACTTCATAACAAATAAAATTTTTGGGAATCATTCTTTAAATTTAAGAAATACTTCTTTAGGAATTGATTTATCAAATTCATTAATTCTAATATTACGCCAAAAAATTTCACCAGTTTCTGCCTCAAAAGCAATAGGTCCTTCACTTGGCTCTAGGTTAGTTGCCATGTTAGCCAATTTTCCATTGAGTATTTGAATGGCGTACTCATTCCCCATCACAATAATTTCACATTCATTCCATTTGTCATTGAGTCCATTAAAAATTAAATCTTTAGCAGCAAAATGCTGTCCTTTTCTGATGGGTTGAGGCGTACCTCCTTCAGACGGGAGTTTAAATGTTTCACCATCTTCGGAATACCATTGCATTTTTACATTTGAAGCAATGAAATCCCCAGAATGGTTTTTGTCCTCAATATGATTATATCGAACTTGATACTGTAATCCAACGGGCCATATTTTGAGTTCCATGATGTGATAAAACACGCCGCCATCATATTGAAACTGATCATAGTTATTGAATTGTTTCTTGCCCCATTTATATTCAAATTTTAAATGGTATTTGCTGTAACTCTTTTTTGTAGCCATCACACCATGAAATGCATTTCTTCTACTTTCATCGTTACCTGCGCCTTCTGGCAAATCCCTGAAAAAGTGTAGGGCCCCATCATCATCAATGGTAAATACCTTTTTAGCCTCTTCTGGTGTACCACTTCTTAGTAACAAATCCCAATCATCAAAATTCTTTCCGTTAAAAAGGGGTTTAAACCCGCTTTCGGATTCATCTATAATAGCTAAATCACTGTTGTTTCCTTGGTTTTTGACCATTTCCAAAATAGGCGTTTTTAGAAATACTATTCCCATTACCAAGAGACTTAAAGTTATTGTTGTTTTCATTATATGCTTTGGTTTTAATTTAATTAATTCTATTCCCTAAAGTTCAACTCTTTTCTTTTTACTAAAGACCCCTTTATGGTACCCATTTTCCATTCTTTAGCCATATCTATATCTTTAGCCACCTCATCGGTTAAATACCCTTGAATATCAACAATACCTGCGCGTCCCCATTTTACCGGTTGTACATTTTGTTTCGTATATATCACCCCATATTTTTTCCAATGATCTAGCGCTTTTTCTAAATGGACAATGGCTGTATCTTGTTCTGCTTTATTTCCCGTGGCATCATACAATGCGATGTTGGTTGCTCCCCGAATTTTTTCAGCATAATAATTCCCTAAATGGGCAAACGCTTCATAATCACCCAATGTTAAACGAAGTTCTTTACTTTCAGAAGGTGTTTTTCTTAATTCGGCTACCAAATCCAACGTGTTTTTAGCATAAGTTTCTAAGGAATTTGCTACTTCAAAAGGTGTTTTCCCTTTAATGTCTTCACCATTTATTTTAAGGTCTCTCCAAACTTTAATATTAATATCTTCACTACCTGGCATGGTCGTTTGCATAATAAAATCATGGATATTATAAAACCGATCTACTTTTTTGGATGCCTCAGGAAACCAACGAACATCAATATCTCCCCAAAAAAAGCGAGTGATTTCTGGAAATATTTTAGATGCTTGTTGTGATGCCTTAAATAATTTGTCCGCTGGTACTTCTGGAAATCTTTCAGCCAATACATTCTGAAAATGTTCATTGGAAAGTGTGGGGTCAAAACTTAAGCGTCCCCAAAGCATGTACAAATACCATTGCTTTTTCATGACCAATTGTCTGGGACTTTCAGGTTCCGTACTCAAAAATTCACGTCCGAGCGCATATCCGTCAGAACCCATGTAATATCCTGCCATTTTTTCTTCCGAAGGTAAATTTTTAACAAATTCACGTGCAAAATCAGGATCACCCCAACGGAAACTATACACATCATCATTACGCAACTCCAGCCACATTTTTAAATTGGGCGCCAGATATTTTAATGCTGGCTCAATAAATACCGATTTAGTATCGGAATACATGTGTGCATACAGGTATTTGAAACTAAAATTAAAGTCGCCCGGATAATCTTTCCATTCATCCAATATTTCTTTTTGACTGGACAAATGAAAGCGATGAATGAGTTGCAGATTTATATTCGGATTTATTTTTTTAGCATCCCTAATGCCTTCGCCATACGTTTTCCATAACCATTTCTCATTGGAATACTCACCTTCCAAATTCTCCATGTTTTCTCCAGCAGTGATTCCAATGCCCTCAAGCAACGGATAGGTTAAAGCCAATTCGCGCACACTGGCTCTCATATAAGCAATGGTGCTATCGTTATCTTGTTTATCGTCAATACCATATTTTCCAAATGTTCCATGCGTAAAAATGTTCCATGTAAACCACTGGAATGAAATCCCACGGTCGTGTCCATATTGCATCACATCTTTCCAAAACTTAATTTTCTCGTCTATACTTATGGTTTTTACAACCTCATAATTATCATCGGTTAGTACAATAGGTGTTTGGTTGCCTCGTCTCCCTTCCACAACTTTAGTTTCTCGATATACATCATTAAGTGCTACATCTGGAAATTCAGGTACTTTCACAATGGATGGAAATGGGTGCAGGTTCCATAAAGAAATGACATTATAGCGATCGCGTGCTAAATGATCAAGCATTTCTGTCCAAAAATCCATGCTCCACATTTCAGGTATGTTTTGTTGACTGGCATCATTATAAGAACTGTAAGTAGGCGTTCTCATATCCATGGAAATATTAAATTTTATGCCTCTTTTTTCTATATAAGGCACTTTATCATAATCCTTAATCTTATTTAATGTTTGAAGTTTTATGGCTTCGGTTATATCCATTACACTATACATAGCTCCATTAATATCGTTAGCCAAAACAGCTATGTCGGTGGTTTTATCTTGTCTATTGACTCTAATACTGTAGGATTGCGATTTTTTTTGCTTAGGAATATTTGTATTCAAAAGTTCAGAAATCTGGTCAATATCCGCTGTTTTATATACAACCACAATAGCATTCCCAGAAGATTTGCCATGGAAAGATGTAACGGATTCCCGTTTCACACTTATGCCTTTTGCAGAAAGTTCTTTTTCCAAATCGTCTACAGCAAATTGTAATTGAGGTATGGTATCGTCAAAATAAAGATGATAGGTTTCATTCTTATTTCCTTTTTCACAAGATGTTAGCCCCATCATTACAAATAAAATAAGAGCGGTGTAAAGTATATGTTTCATAATTTATTGAAAATACATATTCTAAGATTAAAACTATGGTACTCCATCTTATTAATGAAATTGAAATTTGTCGATGTTAAACAATAATTCACTTCCTCCAGAGAAAGACAAATACAATTCATGCACACCGGAAATTTTTTCAATGTCACAAACAATATTTTTCCAATTATTCCATCCTCCAGTATAAGTAACCTGACACGTACCAACTACGCGACCACTTAAACTATCTATTCTTATTTCTATTTTCCCTCCACTTGTTGCACTGGCAACCCTTGCCGTAAAAGAGGAAGCACCCTTACCAAAATCAATGGATTTAAAAGCGACATTGTCCCCGTTTTTTATTTGAGCCAACTGATCGTTATTGTTTGGGTTTATTAGATTGGTTTCATCAAATGAAAAGGTTTCAATACGCACATTTCCATTTAAATAACACGCACGTTCCGCTTCTATTTCAGAAAAAGCATGGAGCGGTTTTCCAGCACCCTGAGAAGTCATTTGTACTTCTGGGATACTGCCATCTTCCAAAAATTGAATAGGTTCCACACATGCTTTTCGCATCATTTTGCTACCATGTGTACTTCTATGGTAAAAAACATACCATTGGTTTTTAAATTCAACGAGAGAACCATGATTGTTGTGGTTATTTGGGTTACAACCATAATTATCTATAATGACCCCGCCGTATGTGTAAGGTCCCATCGGGGATTTACTAGTTGAATAACCAATGCAGGTTGGGTGACCATGGCGCCCATTATGTGCATAAATTAAATAATAGATGCCATTCCTCTTTATCATGGAATTGCCCTCATGGAATTGATGGGTTTTGCTGGTGATGATACCATCAATAATCGTGGTCGTATCAATTTCCGTCATATTGGGTTTGAGTTTAGCAATTTTTGCCGAAAACTGGCCCCAAGTATAATATCCTTGTCCGTCATCATCAATAAAAACACCGGGGTCAATTTGACTGTATCGTGAAGGAATATTCATTATTTTTGCATTTTCAAAAGGGCCTGTGGGCGACGTGCTTGTCGCCACGCCTTCATTATTGCTTTTCCCTGGCTGGCAGTAATACAAATAATACAAGCCATCTTTATAGATGCAATCGGGCGCGTATAATACACTGTTGTTATAAGAGATTTTGTCTTTTGGCCCAAAAGAGTTAAAGGCATCGGGGACATATTCCCAATTTACAAGATCGGGAGTGGATAACACCCAATGGTCGTGTGAGCAATATGAATTCGGATTTTCATCCCGTGAGCCATACACATACAGTTTACCATCGTTCCAAACCCTTGCCGTTGGATCGGCGATATTTAATCCAGATGGACAAATGGGGTTTTGTGATATAGCAGATATTGTTGACAATAACAAAATGGATAGAACAACTCGATTCATATAATTTATAATTAATATCGTTGTGCATTTAAGCTATTTATAGCTTAAAAATGTTCTTACTTCTTGAAGCAATTAAATAATTGGTTTAACTAGAAACCAGAATATTCAAACCAATCGAAAAGCGCGGAATTGCTACTTTCCTTTCCCTTTGAAGTGGCGTACATCCCAATAAAAGTTCCCGTGAATCTTCCAATCCCTAAAGCGTTGCTCAACAATCTTCCGTCTTGGTCTTTTGCTAGAATTTTCCAGTTTTTTCCATCCTCAGAAAAGCTAAAAGTAAAAAGTTGCTCTAAAGCTTCCATTTTTAGATAAAGTGCTTTACTGCTTACTTGTGTTTCGGCAATAATTAGTTCAATTTTATCATTAACAACCTCTTTTCGGATTAATTGAAGATATTCAGCACCGTTTTTCAAGGTTTTCACCAATTGAAATTGATTACTGACATCTCTAGTAATGACCATACCTGCCGTTTCATTTTCAACTTTTGGTATAAATTCCATTTTAGTAATGGCCGTAAAGTTTTTGTGTGCTTGTCGCTGCCCAATAAAAGAAGGATTCACATTCTTATCAATAATTTCTGGACGCAGATTTATTTTAAGTTTTCCGGAAGGTGCATCCAAATGCCACCACACCTCTTTTGGTGTTTGCATAAAATTCCAATCGAGCCCTAATTTTTTAGTGTCAAAATTATCACGTATGTCTTTTTCCTCCCATGGGTGGTTGGGTAAATTTGGTCTGCGGTGGATAGGCATTATCCTACCAACAGGTCCCAGCGGGTTTACCACTGGCCATTCTCCTGACCAATCCACGGGAACCAAACACGTTTCTCTTCCTAAATTTGTAAAATCTCCACCATAAGGTCTGGTACCCAATAATACCATCCACCATTCTCCGTTTTGTGTTTCAACCATATCGGCATGCCCTGTATGGTGAATGTAACTATTATGGGAAAAGTCTCTATTGGTAGCAATGGGATTTTTGTTATCCAACACATAAGGACCAAATATACTGTCGCTGTTCCAGATGGATACAGCATGTTCCCAAAAGGTACCGCCGTGCGAAATCAATAAATAATATTTGCCATCTTTTTTATAAACGTGGGGCCCTTCAAAAAAGTCCAATAGCAGATTTTCTTTACCTGACAACACAAGGCCCTTATAATAATTCCCCGGATCTACAACAATAACTTTATTACCTACAAGTTTCCAAGTATTAATATCTATTTCCTGCATCCAGATATTTCTTTGTTTTTCAAAAACAGGATTTGCGGCGGTATCATTTCCTGTATAATATACTTTGCCATCATCATCAAAAAACAGCGAGGGATCAATTCTTGGAGCCCCTTCAATATAATGCGCTTCAGACCAAGGGCCCGCAGGGTTTGTTGCCGTAATAACAAAGTTACGATCCTCATGCCGTCTGCCCGTATTGGTATTAATAATATAAAAAACACCTTTGTTGTAGCGTATCGTTGCCGCATACAAATTAATTTTATCGCCTTCACTTTCGTTTAGGTTTAACTGGGAAGGTCTATCAATGCCATATCCTATTAATTTCCAATGTACCAAATCGCGACTATGGTAAATAGGAAGCCCGGGATAAAACCCAAATGTTGAGGTTACCAAATAATAATCTTCGCCAACCCTACAAATACTGGGGTCTGGGTTCATGCCTGTAATTATAGGATTGGAATAGTAATACTCTTGCCCTTTCTTACTCAATTCAATTTGTGAATGACAGGTTAGTATGGGAAGAATAAACAATGGAATTATAAAATAGCAACTTTTCATTTTTATAGAATTTAATCAGTTTATATACCTTATTTTGAAATCTTAAAATCAAAAATTTCTATAGGTGATGGTTCTCCTAATTTTTCAGGATTGTATTGAATGACCATGGAAATGATGCCTTTATCTAACTGCTCAGTATCCCAGTTGGTTGACCCATTTGCAAACTCAACAGGAAATGAAATGGTATTCCAATCTGTAAAATTAGAAGACCTATTGGAGACAGATATTCCCGATCCACTAAAAACAAACATCCTATCGCCCTGAATTTCGATTTTTCCTTGGTGACTTAAATTGGTTTCTTTAGTCGTCCAAACCCCTTTAGAATCTCGAATGTGTATATAATTTATCTTCTTTGTTGTTCCAGGTTTATATTGGTTTAGGAAGGTTATAAAATTATTGGTTTTTAAATCCATAATGGATGTTAATCCCGTATGTACAGGGTTCAAATTCATAGGGATTTCTACAGGAAGGTCCTTCATATTATCAATCCCCATCACTAAATTATTTTTTACATCCGCAATAACCTCTCCCCAATTATTTTTCCACGTAAAACCTCCGTCCGAACTTTGTGCGTAGTATAGTCCATGCTCTGCAAAATTGCCTTTTTTCCCTTCTTCATCCGCAAATGCTCTTTCCCTAAAAACCCATGAAACGTGTAAATTTCCATCAGCATCATCTGCAAATTTACTTGTATAAGGACCCCGAGATTCATTTTTACCCAAGTAAGCACCTTCTTGAGTAGAAATTCTACCAATAAAATGCCATGTATGATCTGCACTGTTATAATTTGCCAAATTCATTTCTCCGCCTAAAGCCCCACCTGTTCTCCAATAAATAATTAAACCTCCTGTTGCATTTAATTGATAAAATGTAGGATAGGTTACCATTCCCGTATCATCTTTCATTCCCAGATTTGGAAGCAGTTTAAAAATCGAGTTGTCCCAAACTACAGAATCCGGATTGCTTGCTACATTTTGATTGGAATGTGCATAATTGAAATGAGGTGTATTATGATGATCGAAAGAAAGATGTATCACGCCATCGCCCTTAGAAATATCCAAAGCAATTTTATTATGTCGGTCTTCTGATTTTATTTTATAGCCTTGAAGGATGGATTTTTCCCATTTGGAATGGGGTTCTGTTTTTTTTCTGGCAATGACGATATCCCCATTACCTTCATAATACGCAATGTATTGATAGTTAAGAAAAGATGTAATCTTAGCTTCCATGGGCCCGTTAAATCTGGGTGATCCATTTTGGGCACGATCACTTCCATCGGAACAATATGCGGTTTTTGTTAATTCGTAGCGCGATAAAAGTTCGGCTTTATCAAGTAACTGCAAGTCTTTTTGAGCCAGCAAGAAGTTACTGTAAACAATTATAAGAATCAAGACTATATATTTAGTTTTCATTTTAATTTTTTTTATTTATTTATTCAAAAAATCCTTTCCCCATTTAGCTCGAAGTTCGGTTGCTAAGTATTTTACTTTGTCTTGGTAAGCTGGTTTCTCTGCTAAATTATCAAGTTCCAAAGGGTCGTTCGTATGATCGAACAACATTCTAGCATACGGTTCGCCCAAATCGTTCGTCCATTCGGTGTAAAACAGATTGCCTTTTATTAAGGTTACCGCATCTTTAAACTTTGATACCGCATAATCCTTATCCAAACTTTTCCCTTTAAATAGTGGCAAAAGACTCACGCCTTCCAAATGCTTTGGTTTTTCTACACCCGTTAAATCGCAAAGTGTGGGATACACATCTACGTACTCAACAATATTGTTATTCTTTTCACCTTTGGTTACGTTTGGCACTTTTATAACTAAAGGCGTTCTTAATGAAGATTCGAATGTGACGTGCTTACACCAAAGTTTATGGTTTCCTAAATTCCAACCATGGTCTCCCCACAAAACAACTATGGTGTTTTCTGCCAATCCTAAACGATCCAGCTCTTGTAAAACGCGTCCGATTTGAGCATCCACATAACTTACACAGGCATAATAACCATGTATTAATTTTATAGCAAGCTCGTCATTTAAGGGGTCTTTGCCTTGAGGAATGCCATAATAATTACGCAGTTCTCCAAAATTATGATACGCTTCGGAAGGTGTTGATTCTGGTTGCACATAATTTTCAGGAAGTTTTATGTTTTTCTCATCATACATGTCCCAATATTTGGCTGGCGCATTAAATGGCAAATGGGGTTTCATAAACCCAAGTGCCAAAAAAAACGGTTCGCCTGCTTTTTTAAGTTTGCGCAAATCGTTGATGCCTTTGTTCGCTATTTTACCATCTGAGTAAACAGAATCAGCAACCACTGCCGATTCATAAGCAGGTCCTCTATTGTCATCACTGCTCAAATTTCTGCTTTCTTTTAGTGCATAGCTACTACCTTTAGTATTTGGATGCCAAATCTCGTTCCAAGCATTTTTATCATCATCCCCATGATGATAGACTTTACCATTAGAAATGGTTGTATAGCCGTTGTTTTTAAAAGTCAATGGAAGCGATGTGATATTAGGTACTTGGTCATCTTTTTTAGTGTAAGCATCAATAAAGCGGTTGCGGGTTGGCCGCAACCCTGTAAGAAGGCTAACTCTAGATGCCCCACATACTGGAATGTTACAATACGAACGTTCAAAAACCATACTTTGCGAAGCCAGATTATCGAGATTGGGCGATTTAATATGAGTCGCTCCGTAAAAATTGAGTTCTGGTTTTAAATCATCTACGACGATAAATAGAATATTGGGTTTTAATTGGGTTTTCTTTGATACCGTTTCCAACTGTGCTGTTTCCTCTTTTTTTACTTTGCTGATATGACAAGCTGTAAAAAGGGTCAAACTAAAAAGGAACAGGCTATAGGACTTGATTTTTTTCATATATCGAATTTCTTAAAACTTTGAATTAATAGTATATTTTCCTGCTGAAACTTCTATAACCACTTCATCATCTTTTTGTTCCACTATTTTAATGTTTTTATCATTGTTGATTTTCACACCGTTCAATGTTACATCATTAATATCTTTATAAAGTACACTTAACAAGGCTGTTGTGTTGGAAGGGATAGTTATTTCTAATGAAAACTCTCCCTTGATGTATTTCCATGAAGAAGAAACCTTTCCGTAAGGTGTATCCAATGCACCTGAAGCAGTTGTGAGTGGTTCATGCGGACGTGGAGCAATCCGTATTTTTTTATACCCAGCTTCTAAAGGAGCGATTCCTGCGATACGCTCATACATCCATTGCCCAATAGCACCATAAGCGTAATGGTTTAGACTATTCATTTTTTCCTTACTGAAACCTTCGGTTTTACTGTAACTATTCCAGCGTTCCCATACGGTAGTAGCACCTTGATTTATAGAATAAAACCATGAGGGATACGTTTCATTAAAAAGTAGCTGATACATTAGATCAATTCTACCAATATCATCTAAAACTTTAGATAATAATGGTGTTCCTAAAAAACCGGTTCTTAAATGATTATCGGCTTCTTCAATTTTTTCCAATAAATGCGGAATGGCTTTTTGTTTTTTCTCATTTGACAATAAATCAAATCCTAAAGCCAACAGATACCCTGTTTGCGTGCCTTGATTATCTTTAATTTCGCCGTTATCATTGAAGAATTCATTTTCAAAAGCATGGGCAACATTTTGATATAATGTTTCAAATTCCGATGCTTCTTTTTGCTTGTTCAACACCTTTGCCGCTTGTGCTGTAAGTTTAGAAACGTGTGCAAAATAAGCTGTTCCTATTAACTCTTTAGATGTATCTCCTTTAGTACCGCCTTTAACGGGATATGGTTGCAACCAATCTGCAAAAGAATTCATACGGGAAATAAAATCATTTGAAGTGTCTTTGTGGTACTGAACCCATCTTTTCATCATCTCAAAATTTTCCTCCAATATACTTTCATCGCCTGTTCTAAAATATATTTCCCAAGGTATTACCACAGCTGCATCTCCCCAACCAGAACTTACATTGTTGTTTTTAAGTACATCTGGCACCACAAATGGAATACCTCCGTTTTCATATTGGGAGTCTCGCATACTTTCTAACCAACTTGCCCAAAATGCGTGCACATCTGCATTATAGATAGATGTTGGCGCAAAAACCTGTGCATCCCCGGTCCAGCCCAAACGTTCATCGCGCTGCGGACAATCGGTGGGAATATCAAAGAAGTTACCACGCAACCCCCATACAATGTTACTTTGGAGTTGGTTGAGTTTTTCTTGGGAAGATGTGAAACTACCTTTTTGCTCAAAATCGGAATATTGAACCAATCCAGTAATCCAATCTTTTGTTGGCTTCTGTGACTGGTCATAACCACTTAATTCTACATAACGAAACCCGTGAAACGTAAACTTTGGAGACCATTGAATAGTTTCATCGGCTTTGGCAATATAATAATCGGTCGATTTTGCAGAACGATAATTTTGGGTGTAGAAACTGCCATCTGGCGATAACATTTCAGAAAATCTTATTTTAAGCGTATCTCCCTTTTTTACTGGTACTTTTACCAAAGGAACACCCACCATATTTTGGCCTAAGTCGAAAATAACCGAAGCATCAGCTTGCCCAATAATCGTTTTTGGTTGTAATGTTAATTTCTGTTTAACAGGGTGATGCCTTTTTGGTTCTAACCTAACGTCTGTATCTATGTTTTCAACCAACACCTGTTGCCATGCGGAATCGTCATAATTGGGTTTGTTCCACTTTGGGATTTCATAATTGGCATTATAAATTTCACCATCATAAATTTCGGAGAAACGTATAGGCCCATTATTGGTAGCTTTCCAACTGTCATCAGAGATGATCACTTTTTTTGAGCCGTCCTTTAATGTGATTTCCAATTGGCTTAAAATCTTTGGAGATGAAGATGTTTTCCAATATTCTTTGCTCCATCCCAGTCTGCCAGCATACCAACCTGGTGCCAATTCAAATGCGAGCGTATTTTTTCCGGAATTCACAAAATGGGTCACATCATAAGTAATGGTTTCAATGCGTTTTTGATAGGGTGTCCAACCAGGAGGCATCACATCGTTGCTCACATCCTCCCCATTTATCCATGCATCAAACACGCCTTTAGCCGTAACATACAAACGTGCAGAGGCTATGTTTTCAGGTATTTCAAAATCTTTTCTTAAATACTGTGGCTTGTGGATAATACTGCCACGGTCGGAAGTATCCGCATCTTTTGCTGTTGGTAAACCTATCCATCTTGCTTGCCAATCGGAATTTTTTAAAAGTCCTAATTCAAAATGGTTAACAGCACTCCATGAAGAAGGCTTACCTTCTTGATTCCAATACTTAACCTGCCAATATACTTTTTGACTGGAAACCAGTTCCTTACCATTATATTTCACAAAAATTGACTGACTGCTTTGTTGTTTTTCAGAATCCCATAAATCAGCCTTATCTGGTAAAAGGTCAGGACTGCTTGCTGCCACAATATGATAGGCAGATTGGGTTTTACTATTTGAAGACACTGGAAGTTTCCATGAAAATGTAGGATCTGCATCATAAAAACCAATGGGGTTTGTAAAACCTTCAGAGACCGTTAGTAATTCCGCAGGTGAAAATCCTTTTTCATTACAAGAGACTAATAATATTAGAAAAGCAAAGAAGATGATTGAATTCTTAAAGTGTGTTTTCATAATTTAAATTAAAGATAAATGTTCCTTATATACAGAAAATATAAGTACATGACAAAAATTGAAAAATAAATGTTATATAACTAATTGTCAGCAGTTTAATAATCTCATGTGTTCC